>JAFDHF010000002.1 GCA_019308905.1 Deltaproteobacteria bacterium | reverse complement strand
TGCTCGATCACGGCCAGATCGCCGGGGCCGTGGGCTACGGCACCAGGGACGGATGCATCCATCGTTTTCGCTCCAAGGCGGTCATAATGGCGACAGGGCGGCCGCAGCGCCTCTACAAGACCAGGTCCGGACTGATTTTCAACACCCGCATGCCTCCGACCCTGACCGGCGACGGGAAAGCGGCAATGTTTCGGGCAGGAGCCGAGATCATCAACATGGAGTTTTCTGCTCCTCCTGGTATGGCCTTCATGTGCCCGGCTTTCGTACGGGGGGGAGGGCTTCCAGGGGGCAGTTATCAACCTCCCGGCATCGGCGTCAATGCCCTGGGAGAGGTTATCAAACCCCGGAATCACGAGCTGCAGGCAAAGTGGCAGGGGCTGGGTACTCCCACCGGAACGGGCAAAACCTGGCTCTCCGAGTTGAAGGCGGGTAGAGGGCCGGTCTTTGCAGACATGTCGTGGGGAAGCGACGAGGATCAGGAGTACATGAAGTGGGCTATCTCCAATGAAGGCGGCGGATCGGCCTTTCTCCACGTAATGGAGCAGTACGGACTCGACTGGCGCCGCCACAAGATAGAACTCTTTCCAAACGAGCCTGAACACTCGAGCGGCTCTGCCTGCGGCCCTCTCGTTGATGGAACCTGCCAGACCACCATACCGGGACTCTACGCGGCAGGGGACGAAGCGGGCGGAATCCCGGGGAGTGTGGCGCCGGGGGCCTTCACCATGGGGTACTTGGCGGCCGAATCCGCAGCGGGGTTTGTGAGGAGGATCAGGCAAGTCCCCGAGGGAAAGGGCGAGGAGGAGGTCCTGGAATTCTGCCTGGAAATCATGGAGCGAGTCAAGGGTGATCCCTGGGAGGATGCACAGGCTGCGCTTCAGAATACGATGAGCTATTACAACCTGGAGACCAAGTCTGAAACCATGGCAAAACGGGGACTCGAGAACCTCGCCTATCTGAGGAGGGCCATGCGGCTCCGGGCTTCGAACCCCCACCAGATGACCCATTGCCTGGAGGTGAGAAACCTCACAGAGTGCGCGGAGATGATTCTCCGGGCCACGATCGAGCGGCGTGAGACCCGCTTCCCCCAACTGATAAGGCTCGACTACCCGGAAAAGGACGACGAGAATTTTTTCTGTTTCCTCGGCCAGAGGCTCGTGGGGGGGAAGATCGTCTTCGAGAAACATCCGCCCCGGGGGTGAAACAATCCGGCACGCGATTTCCCATGGGGACGGATTTCCAGGAGGAGACCCATGACGGCTTACAGGTTCGATCATTTCCATCTGATCTGCAGCGATCTTGAACGGACCGAGAGGTTCTTCGCGGATGTCCTGGGGGCAAGGCTTGTCAGGAGGCAGAGATTCGGAACCGCAGGGGGCGCGATCCTCGATCTCCACGGCGCACCGATCTATCTGCGGGAAGCGCAGGAGGGAGAAACGATTACCGACGCTGGAACCGGGAAGCGATACGGGTACGATCACTTGGGCTTCGAGGTGGATGACCTGGATGCAGCGTGCCGAGAGGTGGAAGGGGCGGGATTTGCCTTTACCGTTCCTCCTGTGAGTGCCGGAGACGGGAAAATAGCCTTTTTCAAGGGCCCGGATGACATCACCATCGAACTCTTCCAGCCCGGATCGTCTTCCAGGTAGTCTGGAAGGCGCTCGTCTCGGCCCTGGCCCGGGCTGTATCCTGAGAAGCAAGTACATGGACGTCGAGGGTAAGAAGCGAATCCGGTCGAAGACGACGCGTTCAAACGTGCTCGCAGTGGTCAAGTTCGCTCTGGTGATACTGGCGATCGCATGGCTGCTGGCGCGGGGAACCGAGAGACTCGGTTACTTCTGGCAGTGGTATCGCGTTCCTCATTACGTGCTCTCCTTTCAAAACGGGCACCTTGTGGCCGGGCCGATTCTCAAGGGGCTGGCCGTTACGCTGAACATCGTCTGGATGAGCCTGATTCTGGCCTTTGTCTTTGGGTTGCTGACGGCCCTGTTCCGGCTGTCCAACTCCTTCATGGCTCGGGTGGTGGCTCGGGTGTACCTCGAGACCGTCCGAAACTCGCCGATGCTGGTGTTGCTTTTTTTCATCTATTTCGTTCTGGGGCCGATATTCGACCTGGAACGTATGACTTCGGCGGTCCTGGCACTGAGCATATTCGAGGGCGCCTATGCGTCCGAGATCTTCCGGGCCGGGATCGTTTCCATCCACAAGGGCCAGTGGGAGGCTTCTCACAGTCTGGGGTTGAGCACCCTACAGACTTACCGTCATATTGTCCTGCCCCAGGCGATCCGGCGGGTCCTTCCGCCTCTGACGAGTCAGGCTATTTCTCTGATCAAGGACTCGGCCCTGGTCAGTACCATCGCCGTCTACGAAATGACCATGCAGGCAAGCGCGATAGTGGCTCAAACCTTTCTGACCTTTGAGATGTATTTTACCATCGCTGCCATCTATCTCTTACTCACGGCGACGCTCTCTGTAGTCGTCAATGTCATGGAGAACCGAATGAAAATCTACACCTAGCGGCTACCGAAAACGGCCGCGGAGTGGGGATAGCGCAAGGAGATCAGCCATGGGCATGGAAGGCTCAGGTGAGTACATTATCGAGGTCGACAGGATCAACAAGACCTTTCCCAATGGAGTTCATGCGGTCCGCGATTTCTCTACCCGTATCCGCCGCAGTGAGGTGCTGGTGATCTGCGGTCCTTCGGGTTCGGGGAAATCGACCTTTCTCCGATGTCTCAACGGCCTTGAAGAGATCGACAGCGGCTCGGTCGTCATTGACGGCATACCCCTCGACGACGACAAGAAGCACCGCCTCGAGATCAGGAAAGAGGTGGGCATGGTCTTTCAGCTCTTCAATCTCTTTCCCCATCTGACGGTGCTCGAGAATGTCAATCTCGCCCAGCGGCTGGTCCGGAAGAAGACAAAGGAAGAGGCCACGGAGATGACCATGGACCTCCTCCGCAAGGTCAACATCTCGGAGAAGGCCGACAGCTACCCGGGCCAGCTCAGCGGCGGTCAGCAGCAGCGGGTCGCCATTGCCCGGGCCTTGGCGATGAAACCCAAGGTGATGCTCTTCGATGAGGCCACAAGCGCCCTCGATCCCGAGATGATCGGGGAAGTTCTCGAGGTGATGAAAAATCTGGCCCGGGAAGGGATGACCATGATCGCGGTGACGCACGAGATGGGGTTTGCCCGGGAGGTAAGCGACAGGGTGATTTTCATGGAGGACGGGCGGATCGTCGAAGAGGGGACGGCGGAGCACTTCTTTACCGCTCCGAGGGAGGAGCGGACAAAGCTCTTTCTGAGCCAGATTCTCTGATATCAGAGGGCCTTTCCAACGTGTCGGCCATGCCTTAAAGGGCCCGACTACTAGGGGTTCCCCTTGAGAAAGAAGAAGACAAGAATCACGGTGCTCGACATCGCCATCGCCCTTATCCTTCTCGGGGCGGGGGTCTACGTTTTCTATAGGATCAGGGTGGGGCTCAACTACCACTGGAATTGGGGTGTCATTCCCCAGTATCTGTTCCGCTATGACGAGGAGAAACACAGGTGGGTGATGAACCTCTTGATGGAGGGGCTCAAGACGACCCTCGCCTTGAGCGTCTGGTCGATTCTGTTCGCCACGATCGTGGGATCGATCATGGGCATGTTCAGGGTCAGCAGCAGCCTTTTCAAGCGACTCATCGGGCGGACCTATGTGGAACTGATCCGCAATATCCCGCCTCTAGTGCTTGTTTTTATCTTCTACTTTTTCCTCAGCGACCAGATCATGCCCGTTCTCGGTGTGGATGACTTCATCAGGTCCCGGTCCGAGAGATTTCAGGAGATTCTCGCTTTTTTTTCCACCCGGCCGGAGCTCTTCTCCACTTTTCTCTCGGCGGTGATCACTATCGGCCTTTTTGAGGGCGCTTATATCACCGAAATCGTGAGAGGGGGGATCCAGTCGATCGAGAGGGGGCAATGGGAGGCCTCCTATGCCCTCGGACTGTCCTGGTGGCAGCAGATGCGCCATGTCGTCCTACCCCAGGCGGTGCAGAGGATCCTGCCGCCCATGGCCGGGGAATTCATCAATACCATCAAGAACTCATCCATCGTCTCGGTCATCTCCATTCAGGAGCTGACCTTCCAGGGCATGGAGTTGATGGCCGCATCGCTCCTCACCTTTGAGGTCTGGCTGACCATTGCGGGGATGTACCTCGTGGTGTGTCTCCTTCTCTCCCTGGCCGTAGCCCGCCTCGAGGTCCACATGAGAAGAAGCCTGGCGTGAGGGGACGAGGAGAGAGTCCGGGCGGCTGGGGCGATTTGTCATGCCCCAGCCGCCACGGAAAGAACCCTACGGTTACTTGATCTGGTCTTCCCACTCCTTGGTGGTAAACCAGTAGTCGTATCGTTTCTGTATCCAGCCGTCGGTCCGCCGGTAGGTGATCCAGTTGTTCAGATAGTTGAGCCAGTCGAGATCACCCTTTCTCAAGGCAAAGCTTATCGCCAACTCGTAGACCTTCTGCTTCCCCAGGGGCAGGTAGAGCAGATCGGGATAGTCGAGAGCCTCGAAGAACGGCCTCGGAGCGTCCCCGATGATCGCGTAGGCCTTGCCGTTGCGCAATTCCTGATAGGCCGGAGCCTGGTCATCGAACAGCCGTATCTGGGCCTTTGGCAGGTTTTGTTGGATGAACTCGACAGGGGTTGCACCCATCCTCTCGGCAAAGATCACTTCAGGCCGGTTGAAATCCTCGAGTTTTGTAGGATGAAAGGGTTCGCAGAGCTTTCTGTTCGCGACGAGTGCCCCTCCGGCGTAGTAGTAAGGAATGGTGAAGTTCACCTTGAGATTCCGCTGAGGGGTCATCGCCATACCGCCTATGATGATGTCGAACTTGCCGGTGAGGAGGGCCGGGATGATGCCGGACCATTTTGTATTGACAAACTCGACCTTCACACCCATGTCCTCTGCGAGTTTTCTGGCAACATCGATCTCGTTTCCGATGAATTCGCCTTTCTTGTTCTTCATGGCCCATGGGATGAAAGTAGAGAATCCCACACGCAAGGTCCCGCGCCTCATGATCTGTTCCAGGGTGCTCTCCTTGATCAAAGCCCTCTGTATCTTACCCGCCAGGACCGTCCCCGCAGGCATTGCAACGACCAGGGCCACGACGATGGCCCCGAACAAGAACGAACGCACCTTCATGTTTTTCCTCCTTTCACGTGCTGCCATGGTTCTCTGCCGGTCGAACTCGGCAACCCAGCCCTGCCTATTGCCGGGAAAACCACCAGGATAAACGAAGACTCAAGCAAACAGTCGCTCTCTACCACCCCCTTCCTCCCAGTAGAAATCATGTCACCCCTTTTCCTCGCATACAGGGTCAGGTTAACAGGATGCCTCGGGAATTGTCAATCGAAATTGCGATGGGTTCCCCCTTCATGCTTCGGGAAACCGCTTCTCGAAGACGACTCTCCCCTTCTCCTTACGCTGTGCCAGGAAGCAGAAGAAGTTCTCATCGTCCCTTTCCGGGAAGTCGGCCCGCCTCAAAAGGCCATAACGGCTCTCCCTGCGCTCGATCGTCGCCCGCAAGATCATCTCGGCGCACTCGATCAGGTTTCTCACCTCCAGACAGTGTGCCATCTCGTGGGGATTCCGAGCCACCAACCGCATGGCGTCCTTCAGGTAAGAGAGATTCTCGAGTCCCCGTCTCGCCATGGTCTCTGACTTGATCTCGCAGTTGTAGTAGCTCATGACGTTCTGGAGGGCGGCCTGGGCATCCTCCCACGAGTCCCCTCTCTTCCGGCTGATGATCTGTCTGCAGAAGTCCGAGACGAGGTCCGCTCCGTCCCCGTCGGGCATGGTTCTGATCTTACGGGCGAACCGGGCCGCCGATTCGCCTGCCAAATAACCCATGGTCAACGCCCCTGGTACCACGCTTTGGGGTATTCCACCCGCCTCGTCTCCGGCTGCAAAGAGACCGGGCAGTGTGGTCTGGCAGTTGGAATCGATGATGGGTCCTCCTGCTGCGGCTGCCGAGTGTTCGGGCTCGAGGGGCGAGATCTCTATCTTGTGGCGGCGGAAATCGAGGTTGTACCGGTCCATCAGGTGGAGCAAAGCCGATCCGGACCCCTCATTGGAGAGGGCCCAGCGCATGTACTCCTGATCGGCCTCGCTTCCCCAGGACATGTCGGCAAATATGGGCCCCCTTCCTGCCTTGAGTTCAGACATAAAGGTCCTTCCCGTCCCCGTCCCGGTCGAGGTGCCCTGCCACTTCTCCCCGTAACTCTCCAGCTCGTGGTTTCGAGGTCTGATGACTTCGCCGAAGGCGTTGAGGCCGATTCCAGGAGGCTGGTAGGACCCCCCCGGGAGACCCCCGCCCCGGACGAGATTCTTGGAAGACCAGCGTCCCGGAATGGAGACGAACTCCATGTTGATGATCTCGGCCCCTGCCCTAAACATGGCCGCTTTCCCGTCTCCGGTAAGGGCCGGAGGCATGCGGGTGTTGAAGGCAAGGCCGGTTTCGGTCTTGTAGAGGCGGTTGGGCCGTCCGGTGGCCATTACGACGGCCTTTGACCGGAACAGATGGAGGCGCCCGTCTCGGGTGCCATAGCCGACGGCGCCGGCGATCTGGCCGTCCCTGATGAGAAGGTCCGCCACCATGATCCGTCCGAGTATCTCGACCCCCCTGGCACGTGCGGCTCGGACGAGGAGCCTTTTTACGTCTCTTCCGTCGAAATGGAGGGTGTTACGACACCGATGGAGCTGATACTGGAGCCGGAACCTCCCCGGAAGTGTGGAATCGTCGTAACGGATTCTCGCCCCGAACCGTTCCAGGTCTAGAATCCGGTCCAGACTCGTCTCGGCGATGTAGTGGAGTATTTTTCGATTGATGAGTCCCTTTGCGATGTTTTCGACGTGATCCTGCACCAGATCATCGAGGCTTACGCCCTCTGCCTCCTGGATCTCCGGGAAATAGGCCCAGATATGATCGATCCCCGTGGCTGCACACCCCGACCGCTCCGGGTTTGATTTGTCCAGGAGGATGACCTGATCGTCCAGTTCAGCGGCCCGGATTGCCGCCATGCACCCGGCAAGGCCTCCCCCCAGGACCAGTACGTGGCAGCTATGTGAAACGGGTTGCACCGAGGTAATGCTCGTCCCTCTCCTTTTCATCTTCATCGTATTCGGGTCTACGAAGGGAATTCTCGTCCCTTCTGAGCCTCTCTCGGCTCCATCTCTAAACTCGACCGGGTGGCCCCCGCGACCGGGACTCACCTTTTCGGAGGCGTCGGCTGCTCCCAAGGGACCGCCCCCGGAAGCTTCAAGGCCTTCGGTCCGCGGCCGTTTTCAAGTGCCGACCAGTATACCACCAACCGCACCGGTGTTGAAGGTTTTTTTGGCCAGGGTTTCCCCGAATGAGGGAAGCCTTGATTTGTTGGGCCGGTGAATGAGATATTGTGCAGGGCGGCATCTGGACAGGGATGGCGGGATCGAGTGCGGACCGGCTTGGGAAGAACGAGGGGAGGCGGAATGGGGTTCAATCGTGTTACCTCGGATGATGTGAGAAAGCTCGAGTCTTTTTTGGGGGCGGAACGGGTCTCCAAGGGAGAATCGATTCTCAATCTCCATGCCAGAGACCAGTCCCCTCACAGGGGAGTCCGACCCGATCTGGTGGTGTGGCCGGAATCTACAGAGGAGGTGAGCGAAGTCCTCAAGATGGCCAACCAGCGGATGATCCCGGTCACACCGTGGGGAGCAGGGACCGGTTTGGAAGGGAACGCCATCCCCGTGGAAGGGGGCATTGTGCTCGATTTCGAGTTCATGGATAAGATCCTGTCCGTCCGGGCAGAGGACTTTCAGGTAGATGTTGAGCCAGGAGTGAGATACAAAGACATGAATCAGACTCTGGCCAGGCACGGGCTTTTTTTTGCCCCGGATCCCGGGGCAAACGCGACGATCGGGGGGATGGTGGCCAACAATGCCTCCGGGGTGAGGACGGTGAAGTACGGATCCACGAGGGACAACGTGCTCAGGCTGGTGGTGGTACTTCCCACGGGCGAGGTCTTCCATACAGGCTCTCGGTCCCCCAAGACTTCTTCTGGATACGATCTGGTCAGGTTGATTACGGGATCCGAAGGAACCCTGGGGATCATCACCGAGATCACCCTCCGCCTCGTGGGAATCCCGGAGAACTACAGCGCTGCCGTCGCGATCTTCGAATCCGTCAAGGATGCGAGCAATGCGGTATACGAGATCATGGGTTCGGGGCTGATACCCGGTGCCCTCGAACTTCTCGACTCGGGGACCGTGCGGGCCATGAACGAGGAAGGGAAGCTCGATCTGGCCGAAAAGCCCACCCTGTTTCTGGAGTTTTCCGGCGCCAGCCGGATCGGCCTGGAGCGGGATCTGAAACTGACCAGGGAGATCTGTGAGGCCCGTGGGTGTATCGGTTTTGAATCGGGCGTGGGAAGGGAGGAGAGGAACCGTCTCTGGAAGGCCCGGCACGAGGCCTCAGAGGCGATAGAGAGACGCCATCCAGATCTCGATGTTCTCTACATCGATGCCGGGGTTCCGCTCTCCAGGTTTCCGGATCTGGTGGAATACGCCAACGAGACGGTGGCAGGCTACGGGCTGATATCCTATATTTGGGCTCACGCGGGGGACGGCAATCTACATCTTGACATATTCGGCAGGATGGACGACCCGGAGTGTGCCGGGAAGATGACGGAGGCCCAAGAGAAGATCGTTGTCTATGCAATCTCCGTGGGGGGGACCGCCACGGCCGAGCACGGGGTGGGTATCGGCAAGAGGAAGTACATGGTTCAGGAGCATGGAGAGGCCGTGAAGGTTATGAAGAGAATAAAGGACCTCTTCGACCCCAGAGGTATCCTCAACCCAGGTAAGATCTTCCCGTAGGGATCCAGGAGAGGTTGCCGGAACCCCTGATGCAGAATCTCGGCGAGGTCGTTTCCGTGTTTCGTTTCTCGTGTTCGTGGCACGAACAAGGGGGAAAGGAAAGAAATCATGAAGCCAGACGCATTCTCGATGAGACCCCGGATGTCTTTTCTCTCCGACGAGGAGAAGCGGAAGATACACGGGGCGGCCCTCCGGATTTTGGAAGAGATAGGGATGGAGATTCGCCACGAAGAGGCCCTCCACCTGTTGAAAGATGCCGGGTGCCAGGTCGGAGGGGGGAATATGGTTCGTATCCCAGGCACGGTGGTGGAGGAGGCCATCAGAAAGGCTCCCCGGCAGATCGAGATATTCGACAGGGAAGCAAGACCGGCCATGAATCTCGGAGGGTACCGTATCTACTTCGGATCGGGCTCGGATCTTCTCTACACGATAGACATAGAGACACAGCAACGCCGGTTGAGCACGGTAAAGGACGTCCGCCTTGCTGCAGGGCTTTGCGACAGTCTTCCCAACATTGATTTCATCATGTCTTCGGCCCACCCTTCGGATGTCGAGCCGCGTAGGGCCTATCTCTGCAGCTTCCAGGCCATGGCCGAGAGCTCCCGGAAGCCCCTCGTCTCGACTGCCGAGGGCAGGGCGGATCTGAGGGTCATGTGGGAGATCGCCAAGACCCTGAGAGGTGGTGAAGCCGGCCTGAGACAGAGGCCCTATTTCATCCATTATGCAGAACCCATCAGCCCGCTTAGGCAGACCTTCGAGGCTCTGGACGAGCTCCTCTTCTGCGTGGAAAAGGGAATCCCTGTCATATACTCGCCGGCTCCAATAATAGGTTCCACCTCTCCCATCACCATTGCCGGACATGTAGCCCAGGGACTTGCAGAGAGTCTCTGCGGCCTGGTGATAGCCCAACTCAAAAGAGAGGGGGCCCCCGTGGTCTTCGGCCTCGGTCCATCTTCGCTCGACATGGTCACGGGCGAGTGTTCGTACAATGCGCCGGAGATATACCTCGCATACCTGGCCGACATAGAGATGTGTCATTTCTATGACCTTCCGAGCTGGGGGATAGCCGGTACGAGCGATTCTCAGATCCCGGACGGTCAGGCCTGTTTCGAAGGCGGGCTCCTGACCTTCCTTTCCGGGATGGCGGGTGCAAACCTGAACCACGATGTGGGATACCTCGATTTCGGTAAGACCGGGAGCCTGGAGATGATGGTCATCATCGATGAGTTTATTGCCCAGACAAAGAGACTCCTTCAGGGTATTCCGGTGAGTGAGGAGACCCTGGCGCTGCCGGTCATCGAGAGCGTCGGGCCGGGAGGCCACTTCCTGACGGCAGACCATACCCTTGCCCACCTTCGCGAGACCCAGTGGCGTCCCGGACTGATCAGCCGGGACGGTTACGACGAGTGGAAGGCATCGGGGTCTCTCTCCCTTGAGCAGAGGGCCCGCGAGAGGGTCCTGGGCATTCTCAAGAAACGCGAATCCGTGCCTATCGAGAGAGAGATAGCCTCCAGGATCGACAGACTGGTGGAAGAATACTGAAAGAATCACGGATCTGTCCGGCGGCTTTATGGCCGGATGGCTGGAAGCCGGCCCCGATGCGTCCTTTTCACTGCGAGGCCGGCATCGGCGCCGACCGCGGGGAAACCCGCGGGGGAGGATTGAGAAATGAAGGGTGGAATCTCAAGACAGAGGGTCGTGTGGGGGGCTCCTTCCTTTTGGATCAACCTTTTCCCCCTTTATGTCGGCAGGTCGCGCGGCCTCTTCGCGGAGAGAGGGATCGATCTCGAGATCAGGTACTTTCACGGCGGGCCCGAGTTGGCCAGTGCGGTCAGGCAGGGGAGAGTCCAGATAGGGAACATGGGTGCCCCCTCATTCATAAAAGCCTTCTACGATGGGCTGCCGGCGAAAATCGTAGGAAGCGCGGTAACACAGAAACTCGATCATTACCTGGTGGCCCTGCCCGAAATCGAGACCCTCGCCGGCCTAAGGGGGAAGAGGATAGGCATTCTCTCCCCGGGAAGCTGCGACAGCTACTTTATCCGGCGTATTCTTGAGAAGGAATCCATCGATCCCGAAAAGGAGGTCCTTCTGACCCCCCTTGGAAGCTCCTATGGGGATTTGGACTACCTCGCCTCAAAAAGGGTCGATGCGGCCTTTTTTGTGGAGCCAATGGTGACCCTGGGAGAGAACAGGAAGATATTGAGGATTCTCACCCGTGTGGGCGACCACTTCCCGAGATACCAGTGGGGCATCATCTTCGCGAGGGAAGGGCTCATCGGGGAGAGTCCTCTCCTTGTCAAGAACCTCCTTGAGGGGTATCGGAAAGCGAGCAGGTTTATCAAGGAAAACCCGGAGGAGTGTATCTCCCCCGGGGCGAGGCTCTTCAAGATGGGGAGGGATCTTTTCTGCAAGGCCCTGGAGCGGAGCCTTCCAAACTGGGAGACCGAAACGAGGATAGATCAGCCGGGGCTCGAAAATGCCGTCCAAATCCAAGAACAGATGAGAGCCGTAGGGGATGATCTGAAAAAGGAAGACATGGTACTCGAAATGTGAGGGGCGTTTTTTTTGTTTGTCCTGCTGCTCACATTCGCCCGGTATTCAACCGTTTCCGCAATCCCGCTCGGGGATGGCCGGGCTTCCAAGGGGCAGGAAACTCGAGGGCTTTCACTGGAAGGAAATGCCCGGGACCGAGGACTGCGGACTCTCCGGGCCGCCGTTCTTGCCCGAAGGGGTGGGTCGGTGCTTTCCAAGACCGGCCGGACCTGGGGTTTGCGTCTGACAGCAGGGAGGGGATCTTGTCATGTCTGTTCCTTATCGACTTTGGGAGATTCAGGAGCGGTCCAATACCGGTCCGCCATGCGATGAAGAGGAATTTCTGAGCAGGATATTTGCTCCCACACTCCAGAGAATCGTCGAGAAATATGGGGTGAAATACGATCCTCAAAGACCGGTGCCTGCTGACGACGAACTGGCCGACAGGGTCTGGCGGGCCGGATGGGAACTCTTTCGTGAGGTGGGGCTCTACAATACGGACACCCACCGGATCATCACGGTTTCTGACGAGGAGATCGATGAAGCGCTCTGCGTTGCCGGGGATTATTACCGGGTAGGGGCCGGCAAGGACTCTGTCCTGTGGAAGCACCGGCAGGTGGAGGACAGGGAGCCTCCCTTCTGCCTCTTCAGCGGGGACCAGACGTGCTCGGAGGAGCTCCACTACTCCATGTGCCTGGCGTATCTGAAGGAACCCCTGCTTGAGGGCTTCTGTGCTCCTATCCTGGAAGATTCCATGGGGCTGAAGATTCGGTCCGCCTCTCCTTTTGAGATCAACGGATGCACCCAGCACATATACAACCTGCGGCTTGCCGCCAAGCAGGTCGGGCGTCCCGGGGTCTTCCTGGTGGCCGTGGGAACGGCCGAGCATGACAGCGGCCAGATTGCGGTCTCAAACGAGGAGTGGGGAGTTCGGACCACGGACTCCCGGCTGGTCGGCACCATGACGGAGTTCAAGACAGCGGACACCCTGCTCAACCGGGTGGTACATTGCCACCAATACGGCTGCTACGTGGGAAACCTCAGCGGTCCCATCTACGGCGGCTGGTGCGGCGGGTCTGAAGGGGTTGCTGTGGCGACGGTTGCCTATACGTTGAGCGGCCTCTGCATTCATGGCGCCATCTACAATCTGCACTTTCCATTTCATCTCAACTGGGGGAGCAACACGACCAGGGAGCTGCTGTGGTCGATCGCAGTGGCCGGGCAAGCCATGGCGAGAAACAGCGGGCTCCTTTACCTGATGGCGGGTTATACGAACGCAGGCCCCATGACCGAGATGATCTTCTACGAGGCAGCGTGTTTTGCCGTGGTCAGCACAGTAAGCGGGTGGCACCTGTGGGGGATAGGCTCGGCCAGGAACAAATACCGGAACAGGGCCACCCCGATGGAGGCGCGACTGGCCATGGAGGTCGGCCACGCAGTTGCCCGGCAAGGGATGACCAGAGAAGAGGCGAATCGACTCGCCTTGCGGCTCTTGGAAAAATACCAAGACAGTGCGGCCACGGCTCCTATGGGCAAGGAATACCAGCAATGCTACGATGTGGCCACGGCTCTTCCCACCCGGGAGCACTTCGATATGTACAGAAGAGCAAAACAAGAACTGGCCGCAATGGGGATCGACTTCCCTTATTGAGAGGATGCTTTGAGGTGATGGGGCTTCCCTCCGGGGGTCTTCGTGATTCGTCAGGGCTGCCCGGTGGGGGATCGCGGGCAGCCTGGGACTCACATTCCCAAGAAAAATCTCGGGGGCTGGAGGCGACCCTCCGAGAGATCTGCGGGGTAACCTGAGAGATGAAATGGCCTGAATCCCTTCTCAATCCCGGCATTAGAGGAGTAAAGGCCTATGTTCCGGGAAAGCCGGCGGAGGAGATCCAGCGGGAGCTGGGGCTTTCGAGTGTTATCAAGATGGCCTCCAACGAGAATCCCATTGGGCCTTCCCCGAGAGCCATGGAGGCCCTCTGCCAGACCCCCCTGGAATACCACCTCTATCCCGATGCCGGCTATCTCGACTCGAGAAAAGCTCTGGGCGTGCATGTCGGTCTGGGCTCTCGGGGAAGAGTGCCTGGCGTGTAACCCAGAGAAGCGTTACACACCAGGCGCTTGGAAGTGGTGATCTAGGCCTCTGTCTCGGCAAATCTCTTCATAAAATTCTCTGCTTTCTCCGTCTCTTCAGGAGATCGGGTTGCAAGGCTCACAACCAGGTAGACGGCGAATCCGAGGACGATCCCCCAGAAGATGGAAAACGGCCATGTCTTTCCAGGCCAAGCCGGGGTGATGCTCGGGAGTCCGACTCCCAGATCGATCAGGTAGTTCCAGGCCACGTATATACCTCCGACAATCATGCTGGAGATGGCTCCCTTTGTCGTACCCCATTTGCAGTACATTCCAAGGATCAGCGGCCAGAAGACACCTGCAGCCAGGATATCGCTTGCCATCCACAGGACCCATAGGAGGTCCTTGATGGCCAGGGCGACAAAGATTCCGCAGCCCGCCATGATCGTTGCGGCTATTCTGGCAAACATCACGAGCTGTTTCTCCGAAGCGTCGGGATTCATAACTCTGTGATAGAGATCTTCCGTGAGGATGAGGGAGCCGGTATTGATCGCCGTATCCATTGTGGACATAAGGGCCGCGAGAAGACCGGCAAAGGCAATCCCTGCGAAAAAGGCAGGGACATAGCCCTTTATGATCGCCACCATGATATGGCCTTCCGGTTTTTCCGGAAACATGGCGACTGCAAGCATTCCGATGATGATGGCAAAACAATACAGCGGTATATTGATGTAGAGCGCTCCTCGTGACGCCTTCTTCGCATCTTCCACCGATCTGGCCGCCGAGAATCTCTGCCAGATTTCGGCCGAGATCACCCAGGCAAATGTAAATGAAATGATGTAGAAGAGACTGTACTTGGCGTTCCCGAAGATATTGTAGAAGTCCTTCATCCCTTTCTGTGCGACGACTTTTGAAACATTACCAAAGCCGCCAGAGCCGGCTATCGCCGCAATTAGAATGATCACCAATGCAACGACTATCCAGGCGAATTGCCCAAGGTCTGTTGTTACAACGCTCTTGAACCCCCCGAACATGCAGTAGAACCATACCACAACAACGATAAGAAACAGTGCCGCGGCATAGCTCATCCCGAAAAACCCACCGACAAAGCCCGCGGCTCCGATCATCTGTGATGCGGCCCAGGTTGTCATATACCACCAGATGACAACCGATTGGATGATTCTGGCAGTCTTGTTGTACCTCGCCTCGGTGATCTCAGGTTGAGACAGGGGACCGAAAAGCCTGATTCTCTGGGCCAGAAACAACAAGACAATGCCCGAAACGATGGTCGGTCCGCCCATCACAAAGTAGGCACTGAGTCCCCCTTTGTAAGCCTTATCGGCGGAGATGATGGCCGAGGCCCCGCCGAACCACGAAGCCGCATAGGAGACGGCGAGAACCCATGCAGGGAATGTCCGGCTGGCGAGAAAGTAGTCTACCTCGGACTTCACCATCCGCCTGTAAAGGCTTAGTCCGATAACAAAGGCGAAATAGAGAACTAGAAAGACGATGGCAATGATATGAAAAGCTTCCATATGCCCCTCCTTTTTTTTGGCCGGCATGCTACAGTCCTCTTTGGTACTTGTCAAGTTCTTTTCGGTTTTTTTGTCCGATGTTTGACGAATGGGAAGCCCCGGAATTGTAACGCCGGAACTCCAAAGCGAGGGGACAGGGCTGTTGTCCTGCCGAAACAGAAAAAGACTCCAAAGTCACATACTTGCAAGAATCCTCGGCCGAAAACTGAGGAAACTCCGCGACGGTTTTTTTCTTTTAAATTTGGTCTCTGCATGTCAGGAAAGGGAGGACGAGGTCCCTTCCAAGGAGAGGATGGGGCCGTTTCGACCGGGAGAGGGGATCGACACCTTTTGGGGTGATCTCGTGGACAGACCGGCACAGACGAGGAGCTACCGTTCCGCGGTCTACTCGGCAGATGGGGACCTGCGCAACGAGCCAGCCGCGGCGACCCTTCTGGTGGGAGGGCGCCCTTGCCGGGTGGGGTTCTCTTGAAAACGTCTCTTGGGGAGACTCTCCTGACGGTGGTGCGGGAAGGAATGGGATCTTTTTGCCAGGGCGAACCGGGTCAGAAAACCGGACGGTACGTGGGATCTGCCTGAACTCCTGACCGACAAAAGGAAGGAAGTCGACCAGAAGTACGATTTCACATACCCGATGCTTGTTTTGGTTCTTGCCAGGCTGATCGAGGATAGACGGCTCGATTTCACAGACCCGGAAGGTTTGGACGAAGAGAAGACCGAACGGATCAGAAGCGTTTTGCGACTTTCGGAATCCGGTGCAGAGATGAATTCCTCTCTCAGTCAAGGTGGAGGATTTTCTTATCGGTTCCAGGTGCTTTTTCCAGTTCCGCCTCTATTCGGCGGCCGAGTCCCTTGATCTTTTCCAGGGCTGTCTCGATATCCTTCTGCCTTGATATGACAGGAACGAACCCCTTTCTAATCCTAACGATGTTAGGGCCCATCCTGAAACCGACCAGGACGGATACTCCCCTGAGCAACTGCGAGATGTTCTTTGCTTTTCTGGGATCTCCATGGGATCGTTCTTCGGGGGACGAGTTGTCCAATTTCTCTATGAATCTCAGTCTATTTGTTTCCAGATCCAGTCCATAGACCAGAAAATACTTCGATGATCCGAAATGTCCATCGCTGAATTTGATCCCGTCGTCGGTTCCTAGTGCCAATTTGATTTCCACTGGTTTTCCCTTCCTTGCATATTGCGGTACTGCAGGCCGTATTAGGCTCGTTCTCGAAGCCCCCTACCACCCGATGGCCCGCCAGAGGTAATGGGGGTGAAAAGACCTCCGCCCCGCTTGCTCATGTATCGAGGATAGAAGAAACAGCCCTGCATGTCAACAACCGAGGAGACTCGAGTCTCTTCGCACGCATGAATCGGGGCCTCCTATTCGAAAGCCCTTTGACTTTCGCGGCAGAGACTTCCCAGGATCTCCTTCGAGATCGTATAACCACGAGCCACGAGGCCGAAGCCTCCGGATCGCTCATCATACCCCACCCCCGAATGCCGTGTCGTTCAGGGCAAGGAGAGCCGAAAAGAAATCGGCGGAGCCTTGTATCGGGCTCTTGCGTCGAATCCGGCAGTATTCGTCCCCTGGAAAGGGGGAGGTCGCCGCACAGGTGATACAGGACTCACGGACCGGGCACGTGGAGCACCGGCGCCTGGCTCGAAGCCGGGCCGTCCGACTCCTGTGCCTGGCACGAAGGCGAGCAAAGCTCTCTCCCACGGACCCCAGGGGCAGAGCAGACCAGCACAGGCGGACACCGTTCGAGGCGTCGACGATGGCCCACCGCATCGATCGGCAGTTGCCCGCGTCCCGAGTCCACCGGCAGAGGGTACTGAACCGCGGCATGGGGCCTCTGCGAAAAGCTGTAGGGGTGGGGGAACGCGACTCCGAGCCCGTGAGTTCCGAAAGGAACCGGTGCAGCGCCAGGCCGTCTTCCCTGGTCCGATCCACGCAGACCATCAATGAGGGGCTGGCTACGCCGTATTCGCGTGGATCGGCGTCCATCTTCGATGTCGGCACAAAGCTCAGCGAAAGTGCTCGATCGACGTCTACAACGGTCGTGAAGTCACGGAGCAAGCGCAGAACCTCACGGCCGAATTCGGACCGATCCGGAACATAGGAAAACCAGCGCTTGGTCGGTTTCAACGTGGTCTTGATGAGGTCTGTATTCTGTCTCCGCCAGGTCTCGGCCGCATCCCGGCAGGAGTAGATCTGGACGACGAGGCCGTCGATAACCAGCACGTCCTTCAACCAGTCCACATCCTCCCTTCTCAATACATCCCGGACGAAAATCAGGCCCTCAAAGCCCCGACTCGTTCCATTCCGGAAAGGGGAAAGGCTCAGGGCAATCGAGACGAGGTGATTGTCCCGTATGGAACCCGCCAACCGGTCGGCCTTACGCCCAAGAGGGACTTCCCGCAGGACATTGAATGGGTGGTGGGTCGTCATGGAGCCTGGCGAACATGCGACCCGATACCCGTATCTTGCATGGTGAGCGTGGATCGGAGTGCCGGGAAAGATGATGAGGGGGTTGTGCATGTAGAAGTCGAGATCGAGTTTCTCGACCACTCGGACCGTCTCCTGCGCTTCCCGGGGCGTTTCATGGGGCAGCCCTACCATGATACTGGCGAACACGCTTCCGAAGCCCCGCTTCCGGCAGTATGAGACCGCCCATTTGAAACGCTCTATGAAGGACCTCTCCCGTTCGAGTGAATCGGTAGGGTCGTCCTCGGCCGGCCCGGTCTTTCCAATGGCGCGCAGCACGCGCGGCGTAGCGCTCTCCAGGGCGAACCCGATCGAAACGAAACCGGCGGCGTGCATAAGGTCGAGCAACTCGGCGTCGACGAGATCACAGCGGGTAATGCAGCTCAGCCGGGCTCGGACTTTTTGTTTGAGGAGTTGTTCGCATAACCGGCGGGCCCGCGACCGAAGGAGGGTAAAGGCGTCGTCCTGAACGACCAGGATCCGATCGTCCGACCGCGTGCCCGAGATGTAACCGATTTCGTCGATGAGCCGGTCAAGGGAGTGTGTATAGACCCGGCGCCCGGAAAGGATCGCGCAGTTACAGTACGTACAATGCTGATTGCACCCCCGTGCGGTGATGATTCCGGTCCCGTTCCGGCCCAGGGCGGCCTCGGACGGGATTAGGTGTTCCAGATGGGGGGAAGGATAGGCATCCAGGGGATCGCGAAGACCTCGGGCTCCTGGTACGCGAGCCCGATCCGGAGTCCTAACAAGAGCCGTGCGTCTCCGGAACGTGATTCCTTCGATCTCCTCCAGGAGGGACCGGTCCCTTCCAGAGCCGAGCTCGGTAAGACTCTCCATCAGCCCGAGCATGGTCTCTTCGCCGTCGCCTCGAACACAGACATCGACCGCAGGGGCCAGTCGGAGTACATCCTCATCCATGGTGGTAGGTGTTGGACCGCCGAAAACGATGATTGTTTCGGGCGAGCGGGTCTTGACGGCCCGGGCGACCAGGCTGGACGTGTCGAAGTTGGTGAAGTACACTGTGAATCCGACCACGCGGGGGTGGAGAGCCACGATCCGTTCGGCCGCCTCGGCGACACTCAAGTACCCCTGGGGCACGAATTGGACGCCGGAGACCCCCTTTTGCTTGAGGTATGCCAATACGTAGCCGGCACCGAGATTGTACAAGAAGCTCTGGTTTCCCTGGCCGATGTTTTGAGGGAAGACCATGACGAGGTCGCACGGATTTACGGCCTTTGGTCCAACCACAGGGCCTCCTTATCGAATCCCGTCCCGGTTATTCCACCGGACGTCTTTCCCCGCCCCGTCGGAGGCCGGCGGCAGGCTCCCTGCCGGCCAACGGAACCGGCACATCGTGCTCGATGATATGAACCCGCAGAGCTGAAACTCAAAGGGAGACCGATCCATGGTTCTTTTCTTCACTCATCCGGGGAGGCACCGGTTTTCCCGGCAGGAGTCGCTCTTTTCTCAGGATAGTAGAATCCCCCGGGAAAGTCCCTGGTCTGGAGCATGACCTGCCGGGGGGGAGTGACGGCGAGGGAGAGGAATCTCCCGTTCTGGTGGACCAGGACCTTCCGCTCCACGAGGCCTC
This sequence comes from Deltaproteobacteria bacterium, assembly GCA_019308905.1. Lineage (NCBI taxonomy): Bacteria > Pseudomonadati > Myxococcota > Myxococcia > Deltaproteobacteria bacterium. Next base: position 149,020 of record JAFDHF010000002.1, on the reverse strand, counting down.
CAAGGGCTCGGGATACGTCCGCTCTGCGATTCGCTCCTCCCCTCATGCAACGGGTCTCGATCTCAGGGAGTCGGCGGGCGCGATCACAGAAGCGAAGCACGAGGCTTTCGAGCGCGGTCAGGATGGTTCCAGTCTCGACGGCGCATGGCCGCGTGTCATAGAGTACGCTCTCTTGGCGCCCACTGCAGGGCAGCACGTGGAGAACCGCCCGCTCCCGTCCGGGTTCGGATGTCCAGAACGCCTTGCGCCACCGGAGCCACTCCTGTTTGACGGCTTCCAGACCAGGCCGCTCGCCGCCGGGGCGTTTTGTGCCGACGTCCTCGAAGAAGTATGCCATGTCGTCAATCAGGTCAGCGGGCAGGGCGTACACAAACCGGTAAGCCTCTCGCGGGGCGAGCCGGAGACCGAAAGGTTCGGGGTTCTCGTGGTAGACGCTGAACCGATCGTAACGAAGGGGAACGAGATTCCGAGGCGGCTCCAGATGGGCCAACAGGGGAAGCAGGCGGCTCATCTCCACGTACCACTCGTCTTCTTCGCCGGGGAAGCCATAGAGGAGGTTGTAGCTGACTCGGATCCCGAGCTCGTAAGCCCAGCGCAGGACCTCGATATTTTGGAGGACCGTGGTTCCCTTGTTCATGAGAGAGAGCAGGCGCGGATGAAAGCTCTCGATACCCACCTGGAGCCATCGGACACCACCTCGAGCCATGGATTCGATCTGGCGTCTGGCCATGACCCGGGTCTCGAAGAAGAGAGAGATCCCGTCCTTTCGGTCGGCCAGGCGGGGGAAAACCTCATCCACGAGCCCGGGTTCGAGGTTGTTGTCGACAAACTCCACCCGGGGAGTCCCGTAACGGGTACAGAGATCGTCTATTTCCCTCAAGATGCGGCCGACCGACTTGGAGCGGTAGGTGAGCCCCGCACCGTTCAAGCCGCAGAATCTGCAGCGGTGCCTCTGTCCCCACCAGCAACCCCTCGATGCCTCCAGCAGCAACCCCGGGCGGATGGAGTGAACAAGGGGAGAGCGGGTCAGTTGGTCAAAATAATCGTCGTAGTCGGGCGGTTCGGTCGTGTCGAGGTCCCACACCACCGCTCGTGCCTTTTCGGACTGCTCCAGCGCCGCGGCACGGGCCGAACCGATCACACACTCCGGCAAGAGGTTCTCATCCAGCGTCCTCCCGCGGTCGAGTATCTGCTGCAGCAAGTCAGGGAAGATCGACTCGGCTTCCCCTGATACCACGAAATCGACCCAGGGGAATGCGCGACGAAGCGCACGACCCATCGGCCCCTCGCAGTTCGCGCCTCCCAAGAGGGTCACCACGGCCGGATCGAGTTCCCGGATCCGTTTCAGAAGGGCCAGTGCAGCGCAGTTCTGCTGGAAGGACGACGTGCAGCCCACGACGCATGGGCGGGTCTCGACGACGGCCAGGGCAAACGCTTCTACGAATTCCTCCGCCCACCGTCGGGCTTCTTGGAGGGTCTCCATGAGATCCCGGCCCGGCAGGACGGCCTTGAAGGTGCTCTCCGTGTAGCCGCCGGCCACGAAGCGTCGAATATACCCCTCCGAGGCCTCATGGTTCTCTGGAAACAGGACCCCCGCAAAAACCCATTCGCCGAAGAGGTCGATGTACTCGCCCGTGTTTGCAAACCAGAAGTAAAGGTCGAGGCCGATTCGCTCGGCAAAAGCCAGGTTGGCATAGAGGACACGGCACGGCACCCGGGCCTTGCAGGCGCTTGCCTTTAGCAGTCCCAATCCCACGCTCGGTCGCTCGATGGCCCCGAAGGGGGGATTGATTAGACAGACCTGTTCAGACATTCCTCGTTCTCAGGGGCTATGCGGACCCTGCCCCAACCAGTCGCCGGAGTCCTGCCCTTGCCTCCAGGTAATCGTCGTAGCGGTCCCCCAGGCTGGCCGCGAGGTGAATGGCTTGGAGCTCCAACTCGGCCCTTCTGGGAAGGAGGAATTCCCTGAGGGCCCGTGTCGCAGCTCCGTCATGGAGCAAAGCCGCACAGAGATCGCACTGGTTGACGATGGGCGTCCTGGTGTCTGGTTCGACCCCCGACTCCCCGGCAACCTGGCGAAGAGCCCAGGGACCTCGGAGCATGAGGAACAGAAAAAGGGGATCCGTCTCCAAATCCTCCTGGAGGCGGCGTAGTGAAGTCCGATGAAGATTGCCGACAACGAATTCCGGGCGGAAACCGGTCCGTGTCGCGGTGGCAGGACTGCAACATGCGGCGAGATCTCCTGCCGGTGTCACCACCGGCTCGGCCACGACGAACGCGCATGGTCCATCGAGGCGCTTTGCGCCACTCGAGAGATCGAGGCCGGCAAATGACGAGGAATCGAAACTCGACAGAGCCCGCCCGTTGGGGGAAACGTGCCCCGGCTTCACCCAGAGAGAGGGATGTGGTGGGAGATCGAGCCGCTCGAGGAGGGAAGACACCGCCGATTCGAGGTCGCCGTCCAGGATCGCAGAACTCACGATGACGCGGAGCCCCAAATCCAGTGCCACGGCAACGGCGGTTCGGACCCGCTCGCCGGGTACACACGCCTCGTGAGGTTCGTCGTAGCTCACGGTCAGGGTTTTCAAGCCCTCCTGGCAAAGGACCCGGAGAAGGCGTCTGGCATGACGTTCACTGGCCGCCCAGAGTCCGTTCGTTACGATCCGGACCCGCAGTCCGAGGCGGCCGGCTTCGGCTACCACGGCTCGAAGGGTTTCATACTCCACAAAAGGCTCCCCGCCAGTGAAGACGACCCCGCGCCCGCCGGCCCGGGAGACCTCTCGAACAAAGCGCCTGGCATCCTCGATGGGCATCCGGTCAGTACGCTCCGGCCCGGCCTCAAAGCAGCAGTGGCGGCACATCGCATTGCATCGAAAGGTCAGGAGCATCCCAACTGAATTCAGAAACACACCGATCACCTTCCCCGAGGCACTGGCCGAGCACGGAAGAGACAGGGGAAGGTGTATACCCTACCCCTTCCCCTTAGCGTCAGATGACGTGTAATCTCCGTACCGGAGATTCAGATCGCCACTCAAGCCACCGGAATGGCCGCAACCGGGTCGTGTTTCCCGGTCAGGACGGTCTCCAGGCTGAAAGCCTGGTTTCTGAGCTGTACCTCGAGCTCCGAAGGAACCGAGATGCCGGCATCTTCAAGATACTTGACCGGATCTTCCACGAACTTGTCGCGCTCGGATTTAGAATCCCGGAGCTTGAGCCCGATCTTGTGGAGTCCGCGAAAGGAGCTGATCTTCAGATTCCTGGCTTGAGGCAGACACTTCCCTCCTCTCCCTTGGATTTGACTTCTTTTGACATCAGTTGACTTATACTGTACAGAACTTGACATGTTAATCTTTTTTTTCGGCCCTTCTCCGCTTTTCCTCCTTTGCCTTATCTTCCATCTCTTCCCGGGTTTCCCCACCCGCTTGCCCACCGCAACCCGGCACGGTCTCACCCGAAGGTCCGTCCCCGTGCTTCATCTTCGACAGGACCATGGCGCAACAAAAGGGGATTGCCGAGAGGCAGAAACGACCCACACCCATCACCATATACCGGGCAGGAGGCGATATCTGACTTCCTGGGTGTACTCTTCATATCCCTCGAGTTCGCGCCGTAAGGTCGTGTCCTCCAGATATGCCCGGACGCCGATCAGGACGGATACGGCTCCGGCCGGGACCAAACCCCACAGAGAGCCGAGCAGAAGCGGGGTTGCCAAAATACCCAAGATCTCCCCGAGATAACCCGGATGCCGGATCACCGAATAGGGCCCCTTGGAGATCACCTGATGGCCCCTGTCGGCCTGAATCCGCATGACGCTCGAAAAAAACGGGTTGACGAGCATGCTCCAAATGGAAATCACGGAGGAGAATCCATAGACCAGGAGCACCATGCCCAACCCGTACGGCGATAATGAAAGGCCCTCGCCGTATCGACCTGCGTCGAGGCTCGCCACGACGACGACCGAATAGCTCAGAGGAAAGAGCAGAGCGACCAGGATCTTGTCCCACCTCTTCCTTCCGGGTCCCGGCTTCATTCGTTCGTGCAGAAGATCGATCGGCACGAAGAGGATGACGGCCGACAGGTCGCCCAACAGGATTCCGATGTAGAGCCAGCCCTGCCAGTATGTCAGCCGTCCCGCCGCCAGGAAGACAGTCAGCATGGTTAGGAGGGTGACAAAGATCGATTTCTTCACGGCCTGCAGGAAGACCGGATTCCTCAATCGCTCTCGAATCTTCACCATTTCGACTCAAGACTCCTGTTTTGCGCCGGCCCTCACTGTTGCGGGACGAGGGGAAAGGCCTCTCGAGCCTCCGGCCCGGTACCTTCGGACTTGGGAGGGGGGGGCAGGCACATCCTGCACCGTGTCTTGAATCCTTCCGCACAGGGGATCGCGCTTCCATGGGAGAAGTTATCAGGCTCGGAAGAATTGAGCAAGGCCTCGTGCAGGATGAGCCCGCCCTGGAGGTGGTGTGGGCGAAACCACTATCGCAGACCGGAACAAATCGAGGGCCGACGGCTCACCTCGGCCCGCATGCCCCTTTGGCCGTCTCATATCTGCCAATATGCTTGACTCCTCGAAGCCCGAGAGTATGATAGAAAACAGAGGTGGACACGACCGATGCCTCCTGGTTTCTGGCACAGGTGAGGCTGTCAACAGGGCAGGCTCCTGGCAAGAAGGGGCGATACCTTCCGGGGTGATCTCGTGGATAGACCGGCAGAGACGAGGAGCTACCGCTGCGCAGTCTATTCGGCAGGGGGGATTTGCGCAACGAGCCAGCCCCTGGCGACCCTCGCAGGGGTCGAGATTATGCGCAAGGGCGGGAGTGCCGCCGATGCTGCCATCTCCATGCTCAATACCCTCACGGTCGTGGAGCCCTTCATGAACGGGCCGGGCGGCGACCTTTTCGGGCTCTATTTCGACTCAGCCCGAAAAGAGTTGGTGGGATTGAATTCCAGCGGCCCTGCGCCTGCCGGCTTGTCCGTTGAGACGGTCCTTGCAAGGGGCTTCACAACCATGCCTCAGAGTGGCCCTCTCACCATCACGGTTCCGGGAGCGTTGGCCGGGCTTGCCGCCTTTCATGAGAGGTATGGAAGGCTCCCCTGGGAAAGACTCTTCGAAGCGGCTCTCGGCTATGCAGAGGCCGGGTTTCCCGTGACTGAGGTCATCTCCTGCCAGTGGAGGCGTGCGGTCCCCTTTTTGCGTGAACACGGGGGCTCGGCTCTGCTCTATCTGCCTGATGGGAGGGCGCCTTTGCCGGGTGAGGTTTTCGTAAACAGGCCTCTTGGAGCGACTCTCTCGACCGTGGCCCGGGAAGGGGTGGAATCGTTTTACAAGGGCGAACTGGGGGAGAGGATCTGCAGTGCCATGGCCTGCCATGGATCGCCGCTTTCGATCGGGGATTTGAGGTCCTTTGTTCCGGAGTGGGTCGAGCCGATTTCTACGGAATACAGGGGCCGTGAGGTATACGAGCTTCCGCCGAACTGCCAGGGGATAACCGTCTTGCAAATGCTGAAGATACTCGAGGATTTCGATCTCGAGGCCATGGGTTTGAATTCGCCGGACTATATCCATCTGCTGGTGGAGGCCAAGAAGTTCGCCTTTTTCGACAGGGACACCCGGCTCGGGGATCCCCGCTTCATCGGGCAGGGCTGGACCCGGCTGGTCTCCGACGAGAGGATCGGGCGGTTCAAGAACTGGTTCAATCCCGATCGGGCGTCCACCGTACAGACCAGGCAGAGCCCCTCGGATACTGTCTATGTTGTCGCCGTCGACAGGGAGAGAAACGTCGCGTCCTTCATCTCATCGATCTTCTCCCACTTTGGTTCAGGACTGGTGGCAGGTGATACGGGGATCATCATGCAGAACAGGGGGAGTCTCTTCTCCATGGACAGGGGAAACCCCAACTGCCTTGAACCGGGCAAGAGGCCCCTCCACACGATCATCCCCGCCATGGTACTCGGAGATGGGAGACCCGAGCTCGCCTTCGGTGTCATGGGGGGACACATGCAGCCCCAGGGTCATGTCCAGATATTGAACGATCTCTATGTTTTCGGCCTGGGAGTTCAGGAGGCCTGTGACGAGCCGAGGTTTTTCCATGACGGCACCGAGTTGCACCTCGAGTCTTCGATTCCATACAGGACCAGGCAGAAGCTCCTTGCACGGGGGCACAGGATAAGGGAGGCCGTTGATGTTTTCGGTGGATTTCAGGGCGTGTGGCTGGAGCCTTCAGGAGGCGTATTGATAGGTGGATCTGATCCACGAAAGGACGGGTGTGCCATCGGATACTGAAAGGCTACGAGGAAGGCAGGGAGATTTCTTGAAGGAATATGCGGCCCGAGAGAGGAGGCCCAATGGCTATGAAGAGAAAGCGTGGAGAGGTCACCGAATTTCAAAACCGGGTCTATGCTGCTGCGAGAAAGATTCCCCGAGGAAAGGTGACCACATACAAGTATCTGGCCCGGGCGATCGGTTGTGGTTCTAGCCGGGCCGTGGGCCAGGCGCTCAGAGTGAACCCCTTTGCACCCGAGGTTCCGTGCCACCGGGTGATCCGCTCCGACCTGACGATCGGTGGTTTTTCCGGACAGGTCGAAGGCCCGAGTATTGAGGAGAAGAAGGCGCTTCTGGCCCGCGAAGGGGTGAGGTTCGACGGCGACCGGCTTTCCAGGCGAGAGGATGTCTACCGTTTTGACGATCTCTAGGCCGGTAAGGGATGGCGGGAAAGGCCGCTGCTACTCGGTCAGTCCGCGGTTGCGGAGGCGCTCTTCTTCCCACGTGATGTAGTCGGTCGGTGGTTGGAGGAGCTCTTTTTCTTGTTTTCTTTCAAGCCTTGCCACACCGTTGGGGCATCCTGTGACGCAGAGGCCGCACCCGATGCAGCGCTTCAGGTCTACAAGGGCCACCCCTTCCTGCTTAGAGATGGCATGAACCTGGCATCGATCGATGCATGTTCCACATCCCACGCACCTGTCAGGGTCGATGACCGCGAAGTAGTTGGCAGCAGCGACCGAGTTTTCCACCCCCCAATCGTTGATTGCCCGGAGGATCTCACAGCAGCATCCGCAGCAGTTGCAGACATAACCAATCCCTCCTGCCACGTTGCTCACCGTGTGAACCAGGCCGATATGCTCTGCTTCGTCCAAAAGGGCAAGAGCTTCCTTTTGGGAGATTTCGTGCTCAGAAGAATGTGCCGAGGACTCCGACGAGAAAATAAGGCAGTTTCTGATGGGATAGCTACACCGCCGGCCTCCCACCAAATCCTGCTGGGTTCGGCAGAAGCAGTCCCTGGCACGGAAGGTCTTGGATGTGAGCAGGATAGCTCGAACATCGTCATAGGGCAGTACCCATTCAGACTTGACCGACCCCCGTGCAGGAATGACACGGTGAAGGGCCGGATCCGGACTCATGATCCCTCTTGCGCCGCCCTCTGCCATATACCTGTCTGCGAGCCGGGCGAGTTCGGGATCCCTGGTTTGGAGAACCTGGTCCTCGATGATTCCGATGATAAAGGGTGCCAGTCTGAATCCCGGCCGGGGCAGGTCTTGATCGACCCAGACAAGGCCCCGTTCTGCCATCTTCATTAACCGGGCCCTCGTCTCCTCGGGAAGATGTTTGGCCCTCTCGGCTATGGTCTCTGCAGGTTCAAAGGTGCGACCCATTTGGCAGGCAAGGGCCGCCTCTTCCAGAGAAAAGATCTTCTTGAGAAGCGGTATCTCAACGTTGGAGAGGGTTCTAGGAAAGCCATTGGGTAGCCTGTCCAAGGCCCCTGCAAGCCTTTCGTAAATGCCCATGTCATGATTCATCTTGCAGGTCTCCTCTCGGATGATAGCCTGTTCACAGCCAGAAGAGAGAGAAACTCAAATGCAAGGTTTGCTGCCAAAATAGAGGTGATCTCTCCGGCATCATAAGGGGGACTCACCTCTACTAGGTCGAATCCCACCAGGTCGAGTCCCGCCAATCCCCGCACCATCTGCAGCATCTGGTAACTTGTAAAGCCGCCGATCTCCGGCGTTCCCGTGCCGGGAGCGTAGGCCGGATCGACCGCGTCGATGTCAAGGGACACGTAGACCCTACGACCGCCCATCAGGTCCTGAATGGTCCTGATTACCGAGGGCATGCCCATTTCAAAACAGGCCTCTATGGGCAGTATCCTGGCACCGAGGCTCTCTGCGGCTGCAAGCTCTCTTGAGTCGAGAAGAGGACCCCTTATACCGATCTGGATGTAAGCATCCCGATGGATCAATCCCTCTTCAATGGCGTGGCGGAAAGGTGTTCCGTGATCTATCCTTCCCTCCATGGTATCTGCATGCGAGTCGAAATGTACCACGGCCAGCTGGCCTAGCCTTGCCGCATGGGCCCGGAGGAGCGGGAGGGTGATGGAATGGTCACCCCCTAGTGCGATAACCTTAGGACCACGATCCAGAAGAGCCCCCACTTCGGCGGTTATGGCCTCTATGGTGGTCTGAATGTCGGTGGGCTGCACGGCTACGTCACCGTAGTCCACAATCCTCATGACTTCAAGGGGTGCGACACCGAGAATCCTGTTGTATCCCCAAATAGCGAGTGAAGCCTCGCGGATCTTCCGCGGGCCAAATCTGGTGCCGCTACGAAAACTGCTGGCACCGCTGTCAAAGGCGATGCCTACGATGGCCTCATCTACTCCGTAGAGCCTGCGGCTCGCTTGCCGGTGCATGAAAGTTGGGATCCCAGCGTAGGCCATGAGATGGGCCCCATAGGCTGGATCTGGTTCTTCCATAGCCATCTCTCCTCCAAAAGCAGTTGAAATCCCCAGAGCCCGTATTCGTGTTCAACCCTACAGCCAGCCTTCTCAGCCGACCAACACGTTGCTCTGGCGCCAGTTCCAACGCGCAATCACTTCCTTGCCAGGTGAAGCTTCTATATTTTGTGCCTCGCCTCTACCGAGATGAACTGTAAGGGGGGTGTCGGACGGTCGTATCAAAACCGTGAGTTCAGAGAAGTCGCCCTGGTAGAAGACCTCGTCGATTGTGCCGTGAAAGGCGTTGTTCTCTTCCGGGTCAAGGGGCTGTCCCTCACCTGTCTCGGAAAGAACCTGAATCAGCTCCGGGTGAACGGAGCAGCCCGTAATCTTCTCGCACTCCGCCTCCTCAGGTTCGGGGGCCAGTATCCTAAGACCCTCCCGGGTTTCGAGCTGGATCTTTCCATTCCCCCTGGAGATCATCTCTCCCAGGAAAATGTTGGTTGCTCCCATGAAAGAAGCTACAAAGGTGGTCTTAGGGGTCTCGTATATCTCGCTCGATGTCCCTATCTGAACGACCCTTCCGTCTTTCATCACACCGATCCTATCGGAAAGGCTGAGTGCCACCTTCTGGTCATGGGTAACATAGAGAAAGGTTGTTCCCACCTCCCGCTGGATTCTCTTCAGTTCGACCTGCATCTCCTTTCTCAACTTCCGGTCCAAGGATGCGAGAGGTTCGTCAAGGAGCAGCACCTTGGGCTTCAGAACCAGAGAACGTGCCAGAGCGACCCGCTGTTGCTGGCCGCCACTGAGCTGGCTCGGCCTCCTGGTTTCCATTCCTTCCAGGTTGACAAAGGCAAGCACCTCCAAAACCCTCTGCCTGATTTCCTCCCTGGCCACCCTCCTTTCGACCAGACCAAAGGCGATGTTGTCGAAGATCGACATGTGGGGGAAAAGGGCCAGCTGCTGGAATACGATGCTGCAGTCTCTCTTGTAAGGAGGCACGTTGTTGACCACCCTCCCGGCGATCAGGACATCACCCTCGTCCGGCGTTTCCAGGCCTGCCACAATCCGGAGGAGAGTGGTCTTTCCGCAACCGCTGGGGCCGAGAAGCGAGAATATCTCCCCTTCCCTGATGGCCAGGCTTACATGGTCGACCGCCGTGATTTCTCCAAACCGTTTTACCGCGTCTCTTACCTCCAGGGCGAGTCCTGTTTGGCCAGCGCCTGGCGGTTTGCCGTTCCCAATTTTCATCCCTTATGACCCTTCGTCCTGCAAAGTAGAACAAGAGGATTCCGGCGCTTTCCTCTTGCTCGCCCAAGGCACTACAAAGCCCCCCCAGCAGGGAGGGGGGAACAAAGAAATCCCCCCTCCCCACTGTATCAGAGACGGCAGAGGAGCTATTTTTTCAGCTCCTCCCATATCTTAGCTCTCAGCTCTCTTCCCCTTCCGGTAACAGCCTTGATATCGAAGATGTCACACTTCTTGGCATATTCCGGTTTGATGATGAAGCCGGGCCATTTCTTCATCTCATCGGACATCAGCTCCATGACGTGTTTGTGGACAGGAGGATAGCCGATCCATTGGATCAGCTTTGCGTTCACATCCGTCCGGAAAAGATAATTGAGAAACAGGTGTGCCGCCGCCGGATGTTTACCGCCTATGGGAAGAAAGTCCGTGTTCAGGGCCATAAAAGTCCCCTCTGTCGGCAGGGCCCCCAGTATAGTGGGCATATCCTGATGGAGGAGCCAACTGTCTCCGACCCACAGGTGCGAGATCCAGGCCTCCTCTTCCACCAGGAGTCGCCTCGGCCAGGAATCGTAAGCCATCACCATTGGTTTCTGCTTGAGCAGAACCTTTCTTGCCTCTTCCAGCTCTTTCTCGTTCACAGAGTTGTACGAGTATCCGAGATACTTCAAGGCCGTGCCGACAGTCTCGAACATGTTGTCGATCATGGTAATCTTGCCTGCGTACTTCTTGCCCTCGAAAAGCAGCTTCCACGAGGGGATCAAGGGGTCGTTGGGGTCCACGTATTTCGAGTTGTACGTGTAGGTCGTAAAGTAGACAGAATCGCCGATCTGAAAATGGTTGCCCGGATCATAGGGTAGCTTCTTGTATTGGTCTTCCAGATAGGCATCCACATTGGGAAGCCAGTCATGGTTGAGCTGCCGGACCAGGCCCAACCCCTTCAGCCGCATCACATGTTCAGGCCCTATGCCTGTGACAAGGTCGTAGGGGGCCTTGGGATTGAGCTTGATCTTTGTCACCATCTCCTCTGAGTCCGCAAAATGATCCCTCGTGATCTTTACGCCAAATTCCTTTGTGAAATTGGCAAACAGATCCTCGGGCCACCACTCGGCCCAGTCGTAGATGAAAAGCCTGCTCCCCTCCTTGCGGACCTGATCCATGCAGGCCTTTGGTACCGGGTAATCCTTGTATTTGCCTTCGGCCAGGGCGCCGGACAGCACACCCATGGTGAAAACAATCGAGAAGAAAAAAGCCATGCCAACCTTGCCGAGATTCTTCATCTTCATTTGAGTGACCTCCTTCCTGCAGGTTCTTACTTCTGCAAGGGCTTCATGGAACAGAGCCTTTGTTCAAGAATCAATCTTCTCCTGATCCATGTGGTCTCCATACCGAAAGCTCTTCTCTCACCCCCTTTCGTGAAGGTGGACTAAGAGGCCTGGTCTCTCTCCCCCAGATCCGCCTTCCCTAAATGGATTCCCCCTTCTTCTCTACCAGCCGAAAAACGATGAGCGCTCCTATGGTCACGGCCACAAAGAGCGTCCCGATGGTATTGATGACAGGGGTGGCGCCGAACCGAATCTGGGAGAACACATAGATCGGTAGAGTCGTGGTACCGATTCCCGCCACAAAATAAGTGATAACGAAATCGTCAAAGGACCATGGAAAGATCAGAACCGCCGAGGCTATGATGGCCGGTAGCAAGAGGGGCCCGGTCACTCTCAGGAAAGTGCGGACCCGGTTTGCTCCCAGGTCGAGTGCGGCCTCTTCCCAGGCCCAGTCTATTCTCTGCATTCTCCCGAGGATGACAAATACGGCCAGGGGCGTACTGAAGGTTATGTGGGCCAGGATGATACTCGGGTATCCCAGGGGGATGTGTATCAGCCTAGTAAAAAACACGAGCAACGAAGCTCCTGTCACGACACTGGGCAAGACAATTGGAATAAGGATGGATGTCCGCAGGAGCTGTTTGCCCCTGAAACGGAACTTGTAGAGGCCGTATGCCGTGATGGTTCCTATCACTGTGGAGACGATGACCGTGACGGATGCGACCACAAGGCTCCGGAAGAGGGCATCTCTCACATCCATGTTGTGAAAGAGGAAAACATACCAGCGGGTGGTGAAATCTTCCCATTTTACGCCGTACTTATTGCTGCTGAAAGAAAAGACGATGATGACAAGAGCCGGAGCCCATAGGAAGAAATAGATGCAGAAAGACATCAGGCCGAGGAGTTTCGAGGCGACATTTCTTCGGTTCACAGAATTCTCTCCATCGCTTCCTTCCCCCCCCATTTGATGGAAAGGTATAGAATCAGGACCAGCGTGGCTGCCAGCATGACGGCTAGGCTGGAGCCCTCCGGGATATTGCCCAGCATGATGAACTTTTCGGCGACCAGGTTTCCAACCATCATAACCTTCGACCCACCCAGCAGATAGGGAACGAGCCAGTCTCCCAGAGTGGGGATGAACACGAGTATCGATCCTGCGATGAGCCCCCCCCGGGTGAGGGGGAGGGTGACCCTGAAGAAGCGGCGGATGGGTGTGGCCCCCAGATCCGTGGCAGCCTCGAGTAGGGCCGGATCGAGCCCTTCCAGGGAGGCATGGAGAGGGAGAACCATAAAGGGCAACCACGTGTAAACCAGGCCGACCATGACGATAAAGGGTGTGTAGAGCATCTCGATGGGGGCTGAGATGAGCCCGAGGTGGATGAGGAGGCTGTTGATGAGGCCCTGTTTTCCCACTATGGTCTTGAAGGCGTAAAGTCTGATAAGATAGGCCACCCAGGAGGGGATGATGACCATGAAGATGAGAAAGATCTTCCATCTGCCTCCGTACCTCGCGATAAAGTAGGCCAGCGGATAGGCCAAGACGATGCATGCCAGATTTGTCTGTGCAGCAAGATAAAAGGAGTAAAGAAAGACCTTTCCATAGCCGCCTCCAAGGATGGCCCGGAAATTATCGAGGTTGAACCGGTACACTATCTCGCCCAGAGGGCCTGCTTTCAGGAAGCTGAAAAACAGGATGATCACCAGGGGAGCAAAGACAAAGACCACTACCAGGACCGTGATCGGCCCCATGTAGAAGGGTATTTCCCAGGGAAAAAGGCTTTTGGGTCTTTTCTTCAGACCCGCTTCCGCCTCCCGGCTGATCTCGATCGCCTCCACGTGGATTCTCCTTGCTCGGGTCTCAGGCCGGAAAATCCTGCCTCTTTTTTCATGTCTTGTCTTCCCTTTGGAGGTTCTTCTTCGCCCATCGAGACTAGCCCAGCAGTTCTCTCTCGGCTGTCCTGATGATCCTCGCGAGCTCTTTCTCCACCTTCTCCTCAAGGGGGTTCGGGTGATGGTTGGCAAGAATCCACCTGATCTTTTCTATTGCAGCCTCCTGTGGATCGAGAAAGCCTCCAGCTTGGGGAGACCACTGGTTGGCGACACCGGGCTGCCAGAGCTTGCGGAGATTCTCGCAGGTATAATCCCTGTCGAGGAAGTGGCCACCAGGACCAACAGCCATGATCTCATCCAGGGCAAGTGCCCCCTCATCGATTCTGACTCCCTCTGTCATGGTCTTGACGGAGTTGAAAATCTCGGTGTCCAAGAGGATCTTCTCCGGGTACAGAAGAGTGTAGGCCTCGAGAAGCCCCAGAGAAGGCATAAGGTCAGGGCCTGTGAGAAAGGAGAACAGGGCATCGATGGCGTTGTCTTTCCCTGTCTGCCAACTTTCCGGCTTGCGAGCGTCGGTGCCTCCATAGCCGCTCATTACCGGGAGATTGTAGTAGTGCCCGAGTTGTACGACCGCCGTATGAAATCCCGCCTTCTGGGGCGCCGAGGCCCAGCATTGACCGGTGAAGGGGTTTATCATGTCGTGGAAAAAAGCGTAACAGACCGGCGCTCCGGGATAGACCAGTTGAATGAGGCAGAGGGCGCTCAGGATCTCCGCATTTCCCATGATCATGGTCCCTGCCATGGAACCCGGGCCGGTGGAGCCCACGACCGGCATGGTGCAGAAGCATACAGGGAGTCCCGCCTCGGCGAATCTCAGGGCCGCCTCCAGTGAGCCTTTGTCCTGTGTCAGTGGAGAAGTTGCACAGACCAGCAGGGAAAGGGGAGGGCGTTTTCTCAGCGATTCGCTGTCGCCTGCAACGGCTCTGGCCATCTCAACGGCATAACCTGCGGTCTTCGCCTCTGTGCAGCTGATGATATGGACGTGTTTTTCCGTGTGGGTAAAGGATGCCTCGAGTTCGTGGAGTGAGATCACCCCCGGAGGGACGTCACGGGCACTCACCATGGGCCAGTAAAAGCCGATGGAAGGAAGATAGTCGCAGATCTGGGCCATCATGGCCACGTCTCTTTTTGTAGAAGGCCTTCGCTTGCGAGTCTCCAGATCGACTACGGCCAGCCCAGTCCCCTCGGTCCCGCAGTAACTCCTGGTTCCATCCAGATAGAGATCGAGATCCTCGGGGCCTCTGGAAGCCATGGCGATGGTTCTCGGCGCGTTGGCGAGGCTTCTCATCAGCAGATCAGCCGGGATCCGGACGATCTTACTTTCGAAATCGACCTTTGCGCCTGCTTCCGCAAAGATCTTGAGACCCCTTTCATAGGGAAATCTCACGCCACTTTGCCCGAGAACCGTCAGCGTAGCCTGGTGAACCCTTTCGAGCTCTCTGCCACTGAGAAGCTCAATTCTCATCCCAGGTCTGACCACAATGGGGGTTATGCCGCTTCTGGCCCTCTCTCGCCATGTGTCCATGAATTAGTTCCCCCCTCCGGTCTTGGCCGCCTGAACCCCTTTTACCGATTCTTTCGACCTTTCTCAGGGGCCGCGGAGGCCTGGGATCCGAGGAGTTCCCTGATCTTCTGCACGGCCTCAGAGGCATCCTCTGCATAGGCGTCAGCACCGATTGTATCCGCCCACTGCTGGTCCACAGGTGCTCCTCCGATGATCGTCTTGAACCTGTCGCGGAGAAACCTCTTCCTCAGCTCATCCTCCAGGTCCTGCTGTGCCCCCATGGTGGTTGTCAGCATGGCGCTGGTGGCGATGACGTCGGCTTTCAGCTCAACGGCCCTCTTGATGAACTCATCGGTGGGTACCTCCCTGCCAAGATCGTGGACCTCGAAGCCGTGGGCAGAGAGAAAGGATTCAACGATGCTCTTCCCGATGTCGTGGATATCGCCCTCGACTGTTCCTATGACCACTCGACCTATCTGCTTCACCCTTTCCTTGGGCAGGGCCCCGTTACAGATCGCGGCGGCAGTCTTCATCGCCTCGGCGGCCAACATCAGCTCTGGCAGGAAGATCTCCTCCTGCTCAAAGAGTCTTCCCACCTCTGTTATCGCCGGAATAAAGCCATCCTCAAGAAGCGCCATGGGGTCGAGTCCTTGTGAAAGACCTTTCCTTGCAATTTCTCCGGCCTTGTTCTTATCGCCTTCCGTAATGGACTTTCTGGCCTCAGCCATGAGTTCTTCGTTCATGTTGCGAATCCCTCCCTGGAACAGCTCTTCTCACCGGGTGACCTTGAATCACGAAAAGTGATCTCGCCGCTCTGGACTCAATTCACGGGTAGCCGATCCTGGATTTGAACAGATCGACCGAATTGATCCGAATATCGAGCAGTTCGGCGATCTTGAGTTTGGCCGCTATTCCTTTAGCATCCCCTGCCACCGCCGTGATCACGCCTATGCCGAGCTCCTCCCTAACCCGGCGCATGACCTCCTCGTCTGACAGGTCCACCGGTCTCAGGCCCAATCTCTCTGCCACATAATGTTTGGCTTCGCCTATTTTCATCTTCCGGGTCATCTGCATCCAGGCCACCAGATCTCCGGCGGTCCTCATGCCACCCATACCCGCAGCCATTATGTGGGCCATAGGCATGCCGAAAGGATCCCCCGTGCCCACCTACAACCCGTCTGCCTTCCCGATTTCGACCAATGCCTTGGATGCCCTGGTCACACAGTCAATAGGAGGGATCTCAAACATGGGGACTCCTCCCACCCCCATGCCTGCGTTGACGTGGACGGGAATTCTGGCAGCTCGAACGGTCTCCTTGACAAAGGTCACAGCCCTGGCGAGGTTCCACGGCATCGATTTCGTGGTGTTTACGTTCACGGCTGGACCGAAGATATCCGCCCCTGCAGCCTCCGCGACCTTTACCTGTTCGTGGGGATACATACCTGCGAGCCGCTTGCCGTCGAACTTGATCTCGCCGTGCATGCCCAGGACGAACTCACTGGACATCCCCACTTCCACGGCCATGTGTGGGGCCGCACCCTTGAGTTCGGCCACGGCCTCCAGGGTCGCCCAAAAATCCGCGTCCCCGGCTGAGGCCGCGGTATCGAAGTTGATGCCCTCGCAGCCGACCTCGTAGAGTTTGGTGCCGATATAGACCATGTCCTTCCTGAGGCGGTCGGCCGCCTTTTCCTGGGTCTCTCTGGCTTCCCTGATCTTGCCCTGGGGGAGAAGATCCGCTGGATTGGGAAAGGGGCCGTCAGGCTGGTAATACAGGCCCAGATTGGGCTGCGAACCGTAAAAGAGGGGGATAGTGGTTACCTGAGATGCGGCGTAATACTCCTGCATCTCATAGAAGACCAGGGGCTTCACGGCCTTGTAGCTGTAATCGTGGTGTCCGAGCGATGCAGTGTCGGCCGCGCAACCCCGCTCATAGGTTAGAATCGACTGGAGCCGGCTCATGGGAATCCCCACCCCTCCATCGCTCTGCTCGCAGACAAGCAACATGGCACCGCCATCGTCCGTCATGACAACCTCGTGGCCTGGACGGACACTGACGATGCGGTTGGTGTCGGCAAAAATATCGAAGAGCTGCTCCACCTCCTCCTGGGAAAGTTCCGGAATTCCACCCCTCTGGGCCGCATCCCTGGTCCCTGCCCAGAGGTCCTCTTTGACTTGGTCGGGCAACATGGAGACCCTCTCCCCGTCGCCCATCCTGGTCAAGATATTGGTCGTCATTTCTCCCTCCTCGATGGAGAATCCTTTCTCTTCGGACCACAGATTCCTTCATGCGATTTATTCCGCACTGGCCACGATCCTTTCTAGCTGTTCCTCGACTCCGTCGGGTAGCGGAAGGGGCTTGTGGGTTTTCAGCAACTCCAGGGCTCTCTCGTTTGCCACTTGAAGCAGATCCTTGGATCCTCTCTTCTCCCATGCTCCTCGCATGCGACGATCGAAGATCCTCACCTGAGATTGCTCCGTGGCCACGTGCCTGAGGCTGTGCCTCTGGGTCAGGAAGTTACCCCCTATGCCCACCTGCTTGATCAGATCCACACCCATCGGCTCGTCCTCGACAGAAACCCCTGCAACCACTCTCTTGACCATCGCCGCGATCTCATCGTCGATGACCAGTTGGCCGAAGCTGAAGGTCATGCCCATCTCGAGCATGCCCAGACCGTAGATGAGATTGGCCCCTGCCAGGGCCGGCAGCAGAGCCGTAACGGTCTTCTCGTGGCCTGCCTGGGCATCGGATATCTTCGAATCAGCCTACCCGCCGGCGACATAGCTCGGAAGGTTGTAGTAGTTGGCAAGCTCCGCCACCAGGGCGCTTATCATCCCGAGTTCCGGCGCCCCCACGACCGCGGTTCCCCTTTTCATATCAAAGGTCGTGGTGGAACTGCCATAGATCACCGGGGCGCCGGGGCTGGTCAGTTGAGCCAGGACGATACCCGAAAGGACCTCTGCGTTGTGGGTGACCATGGCCCCCGAGAGCGAGATGGGGCTTGAAGCGCCGGCCATGGCCATGCTGAGGACGTCGATGGGAATCCAGTGTCTGGCAGCCTCGATGATCACCTCCGCCATGGGCTCGATGAGCTGTAAAGGGCTCGTGGGGCAGATGGCCAAGGAGACGATCGGTCTCGCCTTGAGTTGTTCCTCGCCTCCCACGATGGCCGAGGCCATTTCTATGATCTTTATCGCCCTCTGGCCGTCCTCGGCATCGCTGTGAAGGTGCTTGGAGCAGTTGACAAAACTCGCCTCGGCCATGTGGAGATCGTAGGATGAATCGGGCTTGTCCCTGGCTGCTACAGGAGTTGTGAGTACGTCCACGTTCTCCATGGCGTCTGCCAGAAGGGCTGTCATCCCCATGTCGTGTTTTGTCGAAGGCCTGACCTCTCCTGTCTCGGGATCTACCACAAGGACGCCTGTTCCAAAGGTCGTAAACCCGACTTCCCGCCCGCCCATCATGAAATCGTCGGCCGGATCACGGCCGGCAAGCAGGATGCGGCCAGGACAGGTGGAAAGGGCTTCCTTCACTATGTGGGGGGGGAATCTCACCACCTGGGTTTTCCTGTTGACCCAGCACCCGCCTTTGTCCAGGATGTCGAGGGCCTCATCGCTCCCCACCGAGATCCCCGTGGTCTGCATGACATCGAGCGTGGCCGCATGGATCTTCTCGAGGCCGTCCTGTGTGAGGGTCTTCAGGCCCCAGCCTGTCGACATCTCGGTGCCTGCTACTGGACCTTTCCGCATGAGTTCACCTCCTTTCTCCGGATTTCAGCCGAACACTTCCTTCACGGCTTCGTCAAAGGCCCCGATTGCCTGGTCCGCATCGCTGTCGCTGTGGGAGGCCGAGATGAACCATGGCTCTCTGGAGTCCTTGTCCGGCATCACGCCCTTCTCGAAGAGCTTCAGGATGACCTCCTCGTATGTGTCGTGGTCGGAATCGGCCCAGTCCCGATACTCGCGGACCTCCTCCTTTTCCGTGAAGACCACCCCCGGCATGGATGGAGGGCCTTGGACTATTCCGGGAACGCCTCTCTCTTTCAAGACGTTCTTGAGCCCCTCGGCCAGGATCCTGCCGTGGGCATCGACCTTTTCAAGAGCCCCTCCTGCGATGGCGTCGAGGGTCGCATCGGCGGCAGCGACGGCCACGGCATTGGCACAATAGGTTCCGCCGTGGGGAATCTTCTGCCAGCCGATCTCGCCCATGATCTCCTTCTTGCCGCCGATGGCCGCTATGGGGAAGCCGTTTCCCAGGGCCTTGGCATAGGTCACGAGGTCGGCCTTGATGTTGAAGTATTCCTGGGCCCCGCCTTTTGCGATCCTGAAACCCGTCTTGACTTCGTCCATGATCATGACGATTCCGTACTGATCGCAGAGGCTTCGGACGAGTTCGAGAAAGCCTTTCTTGGGCATGATGGAAGCCGTGTTTCCCATGAGAGGCTCGATGATGATGCAGGCGATATCTCCCCAGCTCTCTCTCACCTTTTTCTCAAGGAGTTCCTCGTCGTTGAAGGGAATGGAATAGACCAATTGGGCGATGACCTGTGGGATTCCCGAGCCCTGTGCCACGAGCACCGGTGATCTTCTATAGCCGGCGCCGGGAATGGGAGGTTGGCAGTTCCAGAGCGTGTAGTCGTGGAAGCCGTGGTAGCATCCCTCGAATTTGAGCACCTTGTCCCTGCCCGTATACGCCCGGGCGATCCGGATGGCGTGCATGGTGGCCTCTGTCCCCGAGTTCGCGTATCTCACCAGGTCTACTCCTGTGAGCTTCTTGATCTTCTCCGCGGCTGAGATCTCGTATTCGTTCGTCATGGCAAAGACGTTCCCCATCTCCAGGGCCTCCTTTACCCGCTCGACGACCGAGGGATACCCATGCCCTAGGATGGTGGGGCCGAAACCGAGGCGGTAGTCGATGTACCTCCTGTCATCCTGGTCCCAGATATAGGCTCCCTGGCCCCTTTTGATGATCAGGGTCTTGTCGTCACCCCAGTACCTGAAGTTCGAGTTAACCCCCAAGGGGATGACCTGTTGGGCTCTGTTCAGCATTTCCCGGCTTTTCTTGCCACTCTCCATAACCTTTCATACCTCCTTCTTGGGTTTGGTGTTATGACGACACAACAGAAAGATGGGCACAGGGTTTCCTCGGGACTTTCTCTGGTACCCTCTGGGCCTTCCAGTCTGTTGGGCGTGCGGTGGGACTCGGTGAAAGAGAGATTCGGTAAGGGAGGAGACACAAAGAGCCGTGGAGACGGCCCCGGCAACGCCTTGAGTCTCCATCCGTATGGCTTTGAGTTGGGTCATGGTTGGACTCTGGTCTAAAGGGCCGGGTCTCGACTATTCGGCCGCCCCCGTCGGGGCGGGTATGGCGAGATAGACGGGATACTTCCTTCTCGACAGCCTTGCCCTGTTCTCCCTCACGATGTTTATTCCTCTGTAATCTGTAAAGAAGACTTCCATCTTGTAGTTGCCGGGCTTCCTCCCCACGGCCTGAATCTCTCTGTTCAGTTCCTGGATGAGCCTTTCAATGGCGGTCTTGATGTGTTCCTTCTGCTTGGTCTGCATATTCGGGTGCCTGCGTTCGTATTGGATTATCGTGCGCCTCGTGAGGAGGTCGGCGTAGACGAAAGCGATCAAGATGGCGATGGGGAGAATGATGAAGACAAAAGAAGCCGCAGGTGAAGTGGGCAACGATACGATTCCAGCCTGATCGAGCACAAAGAGAATCACCGAGAAGAGGCAGATCGGGAACAGCCGCCTGAGCAGGGCGGAGACCTGCATGAGTTTCAGGGCGCGAGGGATTGTGGAAGGGAAATAGACGATTTTCTCCACGTCGGGCCGGATCTCCTCCCAGAGCTTGCTCTGGTGGATCTCCTGGAAGGATCGTTCGATCTCCGTTAGTGCGATCCTCTTGAAGGCCCTGATCGAGTCGAGCTGTACAACCAGATAGCAGAGGTGCTCCAGTTTCGATGGTGTCCTGTCTTGTCGGGCCCTCTTTGATCGAAACATAACGGCCTGGACCTCTTGTACCCGGATTCAAGCCCCTCTATCACTCTTTCTCGGTTTCAGAGGATTCCTTGCTGATGACATCCCAGTCGTCGATGACGTTGTACCATTTCACCTTTGTTCCCAGCTTCGCTCTCAACTTCCATCTTACGCTCTTGGGGCCCTCTTCCAGGTACTTGAGGAGCTCGCCCAGTCTCTTGTCGACCACTGAAACGTCCTGTTCATCCAAGGCGTCGTAGCCGGTGAGAGATTCTCTCACCTTCTTGAGATTGCTTGTTGCGGTGTAGTAAAACCCCCAATCGGAGAGAAGCCTCTCACCCACCGCCTTGCGGTTTATCCTGTCATCGTCGTCATCCCCGACCTCGTGGGCCCGGAGGAGCACGATGGTATCCTTGACGTCCTTTTCGTTCATGTGCACCATCTGAATCTTCTGGAGCAGCAACTCGGCAAGGGGCAGGGTAGGGGAATCGGCCTCAAGCCTTCCCGCATAGAGGATGGTGTGATTCATCTCCAGCTTGTCATAGAAGACCTCCACCATGGGGATCCTGCTTCCATAGTAGATATGCCGGGCCTTCCCGTAGAGGTAGAGCATTCTCTGGTTTATGGTGAATCCTCTGGTCTCGAAAAACTTGAGCAGCTTGGCTCGGTACTTGCCGTAACTGACGTAGTCGATGTCGGTGAACACCTTCTTTCCGAGTCTTCCGAGCCTTTTCCAGAGTTCTTCATGCTCCTGGGAATGGAGGTATATCGCCATACCGCCCATGATCCTGATGACTATTCCTTTTTCCTGGGCCTCCTGGACGCAGGCCTTTGCCTCCTCGATGAAGACAGATGGGTCAGGCCACTCTTCTTCCGGAATCTCGGAAGGGAGTCTGAATGTCTCCATTTCTTGTCCTCTCCCCGCTCATCCACCCACAAACATGTAGTTTTTCACCTTGTTCTTCTCGAGGGTGATCAGTACGGCCCTCAAGATTGCTTCTGTATATTCACTGCCAGGGTTTATACAGGTGGTCCTTCCGATTTTTTGCACGGCCCGGGATTCGTGGATGTGTCCATGGAGTCCCAGGAGAGGCTGGTACTTCTTTATGGCATTCAGGACCGCCACGCTCCCGGCTGAAATACTCTCCTCCGTGGATGGGACGAGGTCCTCGGACAGCTTGGCGCATTCATCGAGCATGGTTCCATGAGGAGGGGCATGGAAGTTGAAGATGGCGGTCTCCATGTCCTGCACCTGGGAGACGAGCTTCTCGATCTTCTCTTCCAGTTCCTCCTCTGAGCACTCCCTCGGTGTGTCCCAGGGCGTGGGATTCGACCAGGAAAGGGTGATCATCTCGTGGCCCTTGACGTCCACTTTTCGATTATCCGCATTCACTACGTACGTCGACCGGTCCAGGACCTCGTCCATCTCGAAGATATCGTCGTTTCCAGGGGCCATGAACATCTCGATGTTGCTGCCTTCCAGTCTCTCCTCGGCGAGTCTCATCCAGCTCTCGAGCCTTTCCAGGGCGAGTTTCTTGAACAGGGTCTCGACCTTTCCCGCACTAAGTGAGATCTGAGTGGCCCGCTCATCGATCCTTCCGGCAACGGTCTTTCCCTCGGCCTTGAGAACCTCCACCTCTTCGGGATCGGTCAGGATGTAGTAGTTGCCCATGGCAGCGAGTTCTTTCTGTGCGGTTTGGAGCTCCTCTTCGGTCTTGAGCTGCCGCCTTTCTCCGAGGAGATGGACGATATACGTTCCATCCGGCTGTTTGATGATGGGGTTTATCATCTTGCCGCAGAGGTCGCCCAGGAGTATACCCACGTCGACCTTGTAGATCTTGAGGGCGTTGAGGAATTTCCTGAAGCAGACATCGGATCCATGAACGTCAGTGGAAAAGAGTATCTTCACAAACCGGCTCCTTCCTGTCTCGTTTAGGTTTTGCTTTTCCAGCGGACCGGATTTCAAGTCCGCTGGAAAAGCCGAAAGACCCTGAGGGCTTGCTTTACTCAGGCGGTATCTCGGTGAAGGCGAGGGTCACGTCGATGCCCTCTTTAGCCCTCTTGTTCTTCCAGACGAAATACCATGTGATCCCTATGGCCCACACGATCCCGTAGATCAGTGTCCAGATGTTGTGCATGAAGGCGAACTCCTCGGTGATATAGTAAGCGTACACCATCATCACCACCAGAGCCAACCCGATGATGCCGGCGATGGTTGCATAGGGGATACCTGCAATGCGCCAGTTCTTGTAAGGCGATGCGTTCCAGATGTGGGAAGTCTTCCCCACATAGGGGAATATCAGACAGGCGAGACAGGTCACGCCGAAGACCGATCCGAGCTGGACTACCTCCACTGAGATGGAGGCGAGAACCTCGGGGTTGAAGGCGTACTCTGTCAGGGCTATCTGGGCCGCGATGAACATGGCGAGCAGCAGCTTCACCGGCTGGCCGTACTTGGGAGAGATGTCGGTGAACCATTTAGGTCCGAGCCCGTCCATGCCCCACGCAAAGGCCGCCCGGCTCCAGGCGATGTAGGAGAAAGCGATCCAGAGCCAGTCAGCCACCATGAAGGCGCCGGCCATGATGATCCCAAGCACGACATTGAAGTTCACAAGCATGGAGGCCACGTTGATATAGGTCGTGTGAAACGGGAACGTGTACCCGTTCAATGTGTTCTCCGTGTCGCTCAGGAACGAGATCGCATGGAGTCCCTTCCAGCCGGTCATGCTCTTGAAAGCCAGCCCAACCCAGAGGAGAAAACCGATACAGATGACGGCATTGAGGATCTGGGCCGTGAAGATGTTCTTCCTGGGGCTTTTGATCTCGCCGCCGATGAAGGTGATGATATAGCCGTATATGGCTACCCAGCTCACCGGCAGCATCATCCCGATCGTCGATTTCCAATTCCAGGTATCCGGTATCTCCCCGATCTCCTTTGTGGCGGCAGCCACGGTGGTATTCCAATCCAGCGATCCCATCTTGGCCGCAAGGTTATTCCAGACCTGCACGAACTCCTTGTTGGAGGTAGCCGTAATTATGATACCTGCAATGGCAGCCCCGATGAGAGACCAGGTGACAAAGATCTTCTGGATTCTGAAGTAGGTCCTCATCCCGGACATGACCACAACAAAGGCTGTGACATTGACAATAGTCGCCACCGCGTAGAGACCCCACCCGGAGGTAAAGGGTTCAACGGACTCGAGGGGGATCCCCAGGCAGCCCGCCATGATGGGGAAGCCGACCTCCCCCACCCATGGAGCGAGCACCCATATCCAGGAGAGCATGACGAAGCCGGCATTGGCAAAACTGACGCCGAGGCCGATGACCGGATGGATGATCCGCGAGTTGTAGACGTAGCTGCCTCCGCTTCGCGGCATGGAACCCCCGAGGATACCCCAGACCGAGGCGAAACCGAAGACGACCATTGCGAGGGCGAGCAGGCATGCAAGGGTGAGACTCGCCCCGGGAAGCCAGTAGAACGCCATCAGGACAAACCATATGCTGATAGGAACGGCATTGTTCATTATGCCGAAGTAGGTGGTATCGAGAAGCCCCGCTTCTCTTGTCAACCCACTGGCCTTTCTTGCAAATACCACTCCTTCTTTCGCCATTTCTTTCCCTCCTTCCTCTGTT
Source organism: Deltaproteobacteria bacterium (assembly GCA_019308905.1). Classification (NCBI taxonomy): domain Bacteria; kingdom Pseudomonadati; phylum Myxococcota; class Myxococcia; species Deltaproteobacteria bacterium. The sequence continues at coordinate 124,727 of JAFDHF010000002.1, read as the reverse complement.
TTTCCCTTTTTGGATATCTCTACCGACAAGGGTCAGATCCCTAGAGATTCCACCTCCTTTCCCTTTTGTGATTTGACTGCCCTCACAACCCCTTGTTGGGTTCCAGCAGATACCCTCTTTTGAAACCCATGCATTCTTTCAAAATACCACATGAGACAGAGTAAAGCTTATAAGATAGGGGATGTCTTTTGTCAAGACAAAAGAGACCCTGGTTTTCCAGGTTCTCGGTCAAGGATTCCCGGAACTTGTCGACCTTACGGCCGCGTCTTTCTCGCAGAAGAACACTCATCGGCCTCAGCTGCATCTCCTATCGACTCGCCTTCGATGCATCGGGGATCTCTTTGGTACTGCAGTTTATGGCGCCACCGCCATTTGCGAGAACCGAGCAGTCGATGTCGAATATCTCGTAGTCGGGCAGGGCCTTGCGGTACACCTCGAGAGCCCGGGCGTCATAGTCGTCGCTTCCGAACCGGGCCACCAGGAGGCGGCGGTTTATCATGAGACAGTTCGCGTAAAGGCCGTGGGCGCTCTTTTCCCCATCGGGCAGGGGACGGGACAGACCGGCCGGATAGGGGATGTCTACGATTTCAAAACCTTCCCGTTCGAGGAGGCCGGCAACAGCGGCGTAGTATTTTGAAATCGGAGAGTTCTCCCTGTCGGGCCTTCCCACGAGGATCGTGCTCGGACCGATGAACTTGAGAGAGTTTATGTGCCCGATCTGGTCCCCGGGCTCTTCATCGATGACGATCATCCGCCGCGCACCCAGCCAGTGCTCGAGCTGGGCCAGGAGATTCGGGAGTGCCGAGTTGTCCTTCAGTACCCTTCGGGTGACCACGTAAGTTCCCTGTCCGTTCGTGATGAGGCTCCCCCCATCGAGCAGGATCGTCGAGCGACGGAGGGTGAATCCCCCTGTCCAGGCGAATCTGTCATCTATCTCCACGATCGGGCGGCAGGTGATCCTGTAGTCCGGATAGAATGCGGCAAAGGAGAACTTGTGGGCGACCCCCCTGCCGCTGTAACCGCTCACCCCGTATATCGGCGAGTAGTCCCTCGCCCAGATGTCGCCCACCGGACCGGGGATGGGACGGACACGGTCGAGGTCGATTCCTTTTGCTTCGAGCCAGGCCAGCACGGCCGCTCCCAGGTAACCCTCGGGGATCCTGAGGAAGGTTGTTGTGTGGTCCAGGGCGGCGATAATCTGATGGAAAGTATCCCAGAGAGGGGGGTAGAAGATCGGCCAGTTGAGAAGCACACCGGCCATGGGTTCCCATTCCGCGATCATTCGAAAACCGTCTGCCGGCTCCTCGCCGGTCCTCGCATCTCTCCATTCCACCAGCCCCTGGCGCCTCATCCCTTCGAAATCGAGCATGTTCTCCAGCTTGCCGAGGACCGAGTCTGCACTCACCAGATCTATTTCCGTTCCCGTATCGTTGAGGAATTCCACCGCCTCTTCCGGACTGTCAGGTGGCACATAGGCCCACTTGAAAGGATAACTCGACAGATTCCTGCGGTCATCTCCCCGCAGGGCCTGGACGTACCTGTACCAGATCTTCTGGTCCATGGCCCAAAAAGGGAAAGGATAGAAACCACTGCTCCAGGCTGCCTTTGCCATGACCTGGGATTCCTTTCATTCTTCCACGACGATGAGCTCCTGGGGGATCGTGCTCAGTATCTCCGCCTTGTCCTCTCCGACGGCTATGGTATCCATGATGGCCGACATGCCCGCACCTTTGGGCAGGTAGAAGTCCGACTCGTAGTTGACCACGGTGCCCGGGACCATGGCCCACTCACCGGGATCTGTTTCCGGATCGTATGAAAAGACGCCCACCCAGTCCGGTGGAAAGGCAATGCCGAGGTCATAGCCGCCGACCCACCATCGGTCTTCCCAGATTCCGGCCTCTTCATAATAGGCCCGCATGGTCTTGGTCAGCTCGGCAAATGGCAGGTTCGGCCTTATGGTTTCCAATAGGAGAGGCCAGGCCTTTGCAGAGAGTTCGACCTGTCTGGCCACTGCGGAGTCTGGTTCCCCCAGGCATAGGGTCCGTGCCACGTCCGCATGGTAGCGGTGATAGACCCCGCAAAGATCGATGTACACCACGTCGCCCGGCTTGATGATCCGCCGGGAGGCGAGCATGTGGTTGGCGGCGCTCTTTGGTCCCCCGTGGACGTAAGTAGCAAGCCCGGGGTTCTCTCCTCCCGCGTTGGCACAGGCATAGTCGATCTCGGCGCGGAGCTCGATCTCGGTCATGCCCGGGCATACGTGGTCAAGAGCGGCCTTCAGGCCTATGTCGGCGATTCTCGAGGCCACCCGCACGTAGGCCATCTCGAGAGGGGACTTGACGGCCCGTATCTCTCTGACGATATGGGAGGCGTCAACGACTCTCAGGCCCCGCTCTTCCAGGGCAGACTGAAAGAGCCCGCTCGCGTAAGGGTGGGGGCGATAGCTCAACTTCTCAAAACCGACCGTTCCCCTGAGCCACCCTTGGTGGTCGAGGCTCTTGAGCACGAAGTCGATTATGTACTCCGCGGATTCAAAATCCAGCATACGTACATCGGCAACTATGGAGGTGGTCCGCACGAGAACCTCCTCTTCCGCCATTTCGAAGAAGATCGGGTCGTCGACATCCTGCTTGATGACCAGCCCGCTCAGGGGCGGCCACTCCCGGGGGCTTCCGGATCTATACCAACTGCTCTCGTAACCTGTGAGGTAGAAGAGGCTTTCGGGGGCGGAGCAGTACAACAGATCTATCCTGTCTCGTGCCATGGCCTCCCTCACCTTGGTCATCCTGCTTGTGTACTCTTCGATGGGGAAGATGGAGATCCTTTCCGGGTGGTAGAGTTCCCTGGTTCGATATCGTAAGCCCTTTTTCATCGTCCTTCTCCCGCACGGGCTCTGTTTACTCCGATCCGCACCACCTCAGAATGAGAAGAGCCAGCGCCTTGGCCGTAGCCGTGAGTTGTTCTATGTCGAGGTATTCATCGGTCTCATGGGCCGTCCTTCCATCAGGCCCGATGGAGACGGTGGGGATCTTGGAATAGTTCACAAGGTGGATGGCATCGGTCAGTGTGCCCCAACCGCAGAACCGCGGTTGGAAACCGAGTTCCTCGAGGGTCGTGAAGGCCGCCATTGCGATCGGTTCGTTTCTGTCGATCTCCGCTCCGTACATGAGATCTGCCTCAAGGAGGGGCGGATGCTCCCTCATCCAGGAATCGGCTGCTGCCACCCTCTTGAGTTGTGCCTCTATTTCTTCTCTGAGGTTGGCGGCCGGCGAGTTGAAGTCTGCGGTGAATCCTATCTTGACCTCCTCAGGATAAGAGACAACCCACTTGCCGCCGCTGATTGTCGTGGGGACGATGATATCCGGGTCGAGGTAGGGATGCCTCTTGTCGGGTCTGTCTCTCCACTCCCGCGTGAGGTCCTCGAGGGCGAGGACGATCTTGGCGGCTTTTGAAATGGCGTTGACGGCCCCTCCTTCCTTCCAGTGGGGCTGGTTGATATCGGCATGGCCGGCCCTGCCGAAGACCGTGATGGTACCGCTCAGGTTGCCGCGCACGGCAATGAGCACGTTCATGTCCGTAGGCTCGGGGATCACGGCTCCGTCGGCATTGTAACCCTTCTGGCAGCATGCCAGGGTCCCCATGCTGGTCGCCTCTTCGTCCGGGACGATCTCCACGGTGACATCCCCATTTAGTCTTATCCCCGACGTGTGGATAATTCGCAGGGCCTGGACCATGGCGGCGATGCCGCCTTTCATGTCGCTGGACCCGCGGCCGAAGATCCTGTTGTCTTCTATCTCCGCTCCAAAGGGGTCATGCTTCCAGTTTTCGACGATACCGGGGGGTACCACGTCGTAATGGCCGTTCAGTATCAGGGATCTGCCCCCTCCCTGTCCACGGAGCCTTCCCACCAGAACGGGCATGTTGCTGAGATCTCTCTCTGGATCGATGTATACCCCCGGAAACGGCTCGAGTTTCGAGGGTTCGATTTCCCACGTCTCGACTCGGAATCCGCTTTCTTCCAGTGTCTCGGAGACGACCCGCTGATGTTCCAGAAAGTCGCCGGTTTCGGCTCTTTGACCCTGTGCTGGTGTCACTGTCCTGAAGGCGAGGAGCTTTCTAAGATATCGAACAATCCCGTCCCTGTTCTCGTCGATGAGGCCCAGGAGACTCTTCTCTTTTTCGGAAAGCATGGCCTCCCCCTTCGGTGACTCCGTCAGGCAGGAACAGGGTGCAGTATAGCACCGGAAAAGGGAAATGTGAAGAGAGAGGGTCTCTCTGAATCGCTGAGGCACCGCCTCCCATGGGATACAGGCCACAGGGCCGCATCCAGGGTTAGCTGTCACGTCTCCAACTGCCCTGAGCACCACTCGGCAAGCTCCCTGCAGGTGGCGAACCAGATACTCCGGCCCCTCATGAAATCAAGGAGCCCGTCCAGAATAGGGATACGAGAACCTCTCCCCATGTCTCTTGGATGCATTACCAGGTGGAAAAACCCTACTTCTGTGAAAAGGCTTTCGAATTCTTCTTTCCAGTACTCGAGAATCCATCCGGGAGTCCTGGGCGGAAGCACATACCCGAGGCCACAGGAGATAGGGGGAGAGGCGAAAACGATGTCGTTGAGGGGCCAACTCCAAGGAATTTCAATCAGTTTCGTGGTCTTGCCATCCAGAGAGATACGGTACGGCAGGTCATGGTCGAGGAAGCTGCTATCGTAGAGATAATCGAGGTTCTGCAGAATAGCAAGTGTATGGGGGGACAGAGGCGTGTTGTATGCTCCGGCCCTGAACCCGCAAGGCGGGGTTCCGGCTATTTCTCTCAGAAGGTCATGGGTTTTTCGAAAGACTTCTGTTTCTTCACCCGCGTCGAGTCGGGAGAGGTCCTCGTGGACGTAGCCGTGCGCCGCCACCTCGTGGCCTTCCTCTACGATTTCTCGGACACTTCGGGGATACCGTTCGGCATCCCACCCGGGAACAAAGAAGGTCGCCTTGATCCGGTATTTGTTGAGGACTTCCAGGATTCGGGGTATGCCGAACTTCGGAGAAAACCCGCCGATGTCGTCCGCCCCTGAAATGGTCCTCTTATATCCCCATTCCACGCTTTCAGCATCAAACTCGAAGCTCAGCAAAACGGCACAGGTTTCCCCTTTTGGCCATGAAAACCTCATTGCCGACTCCCCGGACTTCCAAGGGGCTTGTCACCGGTTTCATGCTTTCCCAAAACCCAGTCCGCGACCCTTTCCTGGGTGGTGAGCCAGACACCGGGGGTGTCCTTGACGTGATTGATGAACTCCTTCAGGATACGGATTCTCGAAGGTCTGCCGATACAGCGGGGATGATTGACAAGCACGCAGAGACCGCCGATTTCGTGGATACTGTCGAACTCGGCGATCCAGTATTCCAGAGCATCGTCTGGAAGGCTGATAGGAGCGAAATTGCCGCTGTCCACCCCTCCCCAGAAAAAGGGAAAATCGTCGAGGAGCCATGACCAGGGGAGTTCAGCCATTCGGACTCTGTGCTCTCCCACCGTGAGCAATGACGGGAAATAGTCGCTGCACGAGCTGCTGTCATAATCATAACCCAACTCGAGGAGCATCTCGATGGTCCTCGGAGTCAAAGGACCTCCGGGTGTTCTGAAGCCTCTAGGGGGGGTACCGGTCAAATCGCCGAGTATTCCGTGGGATTTCCTGTGGATTTCCCTCTCTGTGTCGGAATCAAGAAGGCTGATATTCTCGTGAAGGTATCCGTGTGCTGCAATTTCATGTCCCCTCTGGTGGGCCTCCTTGATTTCCCTCGGGAAGACTTCCGCGACCCAGCCGGGTACATGGAAAGTTGCCTTTACACCGAGCCCGTCGAGTAAGTCGAGAATGCGGGGGAGACCGGCCCTGGGGCCGTAGTTTCCGGCCGAGTAGGCCCCGGAAACGGTTCCGTGATGGAGCATCTCCTCGGCAGAGGCGTCCACATCGAAGCTGAAAGTGGCGGCGCTATTGTAACCTTGTGGCCACTTGAAAGTATCCATAGGGCTCCCGGAGTTCGATACTCTTTCAGGTGCCTGGAAACGAGGCACTTCAAAGCTTATCCGTGTCGCCCTTCTGTCTTGCTCTGCCTGCTCCGGCCAGAACACGGATTCGACCGATGTAGTCGACGTACCCGATCACTCCTTCGGGCATGAAGATAATGGATGAAACAACCACGACCCCCAAGATGACGAGCCGGTATAGTCCGAACGCCCTCAAGAATTCATTGAGCAGAGTGATGATGAACGCCCCGAGGAGGGCCCCTGGAAAGCGTCCGGTTCCACCGAACTCGACCATCATGATAACGGTTAGAAACAGATCTAGCCCAAGGAGCTTGGGACCCAGGGACGAAACGTAATGACCGTAGAACGCCCCCATTATGCCCGTTAGAAAAGCAGAGATTCCGAATACGAGGAGCTTGTACTTATACTCGTTGATTCCCAGGCTCTTGGCAAAATCCTCCGAGTCCCGGAGCCCCATGAAGCCCAGCCCGATGTTCGAGCGGATCACCTTGTATATGACCAAGAGACAGATTCCGGATAGAACGAGGGCCGTGTAGTAGTAAGGTATTTTTTCGAACCCGTAATCGAAGCCCCCGAGAGACAGGGAAGGGATGCCCGGCAAACCGCTCGACCCTCCACTCCCGATTCCCTCCGTCAGAATGATGAGGTATGGAATAGAGTCCGCAAAGGCCAGTGTGAGCAAGGCGATATAGACACCCTTGAGCCTGAGGCATGGGAGGCCGATTATCAGGCCTGCGGCGACAGCCAGCAGTCCGCCGGACGGCATTCCCAGCCATGGGGACAAGCCGAGGGCTTTGGAGAGCATGGCCGAGGTATAGCCCCCGATCACGAAAAAACCGATTTGGCCGAGGGAAAAGATGCCCGCGTATCCCATGATCAGATTCCATGACTCGGCTACCGCACCCCATATGAAACACAGAATGACGATATGAATGATATAGCGGTCCCGGACGAAGAGGGGGAACAGCAGGAAGAACAGCAAAAAGAGTGGTGCGATGTACTTCTTGCGGTCGGTCATGAACTCAGCCCCATGCACCCAAAAGCCCTCGCGGCTTGAAGGAGAGGATCAGAATGAAAAGAAGGGTCCAAAAGGGAAAGACCCAGAGAGGTCCAATGTAGAGCGAAACCATGGCCTCGAAGATCCCCAATATGAATGCGGCGTATAGGGTTCCCGGGATGCTTCCAAGCCCTCCGAAACACACGATGATGAATCCCTTGATCAGTGGTACCCATCCTCCCGAGGGGGTGATATAGAATTTTGGGGCCATCAGGATGCCGCCGATGGCCGCCATGACCACAGAAATGCCGAATGTGTAAGAGAAGAGACGGTCCACCCTTATTCCGACGATCTGTGCCCCTTCGGTGTCCTGCGAGACAGCTCGAACCGCCATTCCCGTCTTGGCCTTGGTGAGATAGAACTGTGTCAGGACGATGGTCAAAATGGCCACGAAAAAGATGATCACTTCGTGCCTGCTGATCACATACCCGCCGATTCCAGCCGTCCCTTCGAGAATCGGGGGGAGCATCTTGGTTCTCGGGTTAAAGACTATCTGGATCATGTTTTCCAAGAGAATGGCCACTCCTAGGGTCGCCACAATGGTCGTGAATTGCCAGTCGGATTTCCATCGGAGAGGATGGATCACGATTCGCTCAAGGGCCAGACCGATTCCGAACATCACGGGAAGGACGATGAGGAAGGTCAGTCCATAGTTGAGATGGAACCTGTTGATGCAGAGCCACGCGAAATAGGCGCCCAGGGTGAACATCGTTCCGTGGCAGAAATTGAAGATTTTCGACACTCCGTAGACGAGGCAAAGCCCCATGGCAATTACGGCATAGACGGCTCCGAGGGTAATGCCGCTTATGAGAGATTCAACGAAGAGACTGGTCACTTTTATGCCTTCTTTCTCCCCAAAAACGCCTGCCTGACTCTAGAATTCAGAAGAGCCTCCTCCTTGGTGCCGCCAAAAGTAATGCGGCCGTCCTCCATGAGATAGACACGGCGGGCCATGTAAGCGGTCTCCTTTATGTTTTGCTCTACCAGGAGGATGGTGATGTTGTTCCTGTTGATTTCTTCGATTTTGCGGAAGACCTCTCTTGTGAGGATCGGCGATAATCCCAGAGACGGCTCGTCTATCGCCAGAAACTTGGCTCCCGCCATGAGCCCTCGGCCTATGGCAAGCATCCTCAATTCCCCTCCACTCAGGGTCGAGACGATCTGCTTTTTCCTCTCTTCGAGCCTCGGGAACAGGTTGAAAACGAATTCAAGACTCTGTTGCAGCTTCGGCCAGGCCGACGGGTTGTATGCCCCGAGTTTGAGGTTTTCCAGCACGGTCATTTCGGTGAACAGGTGTCTCTCTTCCGGAATATAGACCAATCCCATCGCGACGATCCGGTCGATAGGGAGGTGGTGGATTTCTCTTCCATCGAACTCGATCGTTCCGGTTGACGGCTTTATCAGTCCCGAGATGGTTTTCAGCAGTGTACTCTTCCCGTGGCCGTTGGGGCCGAACACAAGAACAAGATCTCCCTCCGAAACAGATAGAGAAATCTCTTTGAGGACCCTGAATTCATCATAGTAGGTGTCTATCCTTGTCACCTGCAGCATCAGGCCGACCCTTCCCCGAGATAGACCTCCACGACTCTTTTGTCTCTGGCAACCGTCGAAGGGGTACCGATACAGATTTTTTCACCAAAATCCAAGATCATCAGACGATCGGAGAGCTCCATGAGGTACTCCATCAGATGCTCGATGATCATGAAGGTAACACCGAGTTCGACTCTCACTCTTCCAATCAGATTCAGAAAATGATCGATTTCGTCAGGGTTGAGCCCTCCGATCGGCTCATCCAGGAGAAGGAGTTTCGGCTTTGTCGCAACGGCGCTGGCAAGCATTGTTTTTTTCTTGGCGAACAGATCGATGCTTCTCGTACGCAGATCCCTCTTCTCTTCCAGCTCGGTCAGCTCGAGTATCTCCTCGATCTCCTTGTCCTTGGTCGGGCTTCCCGGGTTGCCGAAGTGTGCTCCGAATCTGATGTTTTGATAGACGGTAAGGCTTGCGAAGATGTTGGGAAGCTGAAAGGTTCTCGCTATGCCGCGGTGACAGATCTGGTGAGGTTGAAGGCCCTGAATTTCCCCGCCGCCGAAGAGAATCTTGCCCGTCCCTCGATAGAATCCTGTGATGACGTTGAAAAGGGTTGTCTTGCCCGCACCGTTGGGCCCTGCGATTCCGAACACCTCACCCTCGGCCACGTCGAAACTGACCGAGTTCAGGGCGAGGAGGTTCCCGAATCTCATACTCAGGTTTCTGGCTGAAAGCAACATCTCCGTTCAATGAAATACGCTGTCCGGTTATGTGGGCCGTGTCTTCGGATCTTCCGAAGCGGAGCCCCTGTCACGAAGAACAGGATTTCATCCTTTCCGGGTGGTTTTTTTGCCCCGCCGGCGCAGCAAGCGCCGGCGGGGCAAAACAGCCAACAACCGATCCCAAAGAAGAATCTCGTCTCCTGCTGCTTGGCAGAAACTCACTTGAACCAAGGAGGTGTCACGTAGGGCGACATCACCCTATCACCCAGGACGGTCAACACATGGTGCCTGTTCCGGACCTGATAGAGATGGACCGGAATCTTGTCGTCGGCAATCATGGCGTGCTGGTCCTTGGGATCAAAGACATATTTTCCACATATACCCTCGTAAGGGGCGTCCAGAACGGCTTTGCATACAGCCCTGTAGTCCTTCTCGTTTCCGACCTTTTGGACTGCTTGCGCCCAGATGTAGACCTCGTCGTAGGTGAATGCAGAGGTGCTGAATCCGGGAGAGCGGCCGTACTTTTTCTCAAACCTCTTGGCCCAGTTCTTACCCTTTTCCGTGTGGACAAGAGGTGCTATCTGGGTACACCAGAAAATCCCGTTTGCCGCTTCCCCGGCTAGCTCCAAGAATTCCGGAATCGAAGGACCGTACATCATGTAGACGTGAGCGTTGATTGGTTTCTCTGTGAATTGCCGGATAAAGCTCGCCTCTTCGGCAGGCATCATATCGATGAAAAGAATCCAGGACGGATCTTTGGACCTTATCTTCCCGAGAGTGGATCCCCACTCACTCGTCCCAAAGGGGACGAACTCGTCGACAACGATCTCCCATCCGCCTCCTTTCAGGGCTTTTCTGAAGTCATCTGAAATCCACTTGGTGAACGAGTAGTCGTTGGTGATTATTGCCACTTTCTTGTTTCGGAACTCGATTCCCAGTGTCTTGGTGACCGCCTCATAGACCCAGGGGCCGTAGATGCCTTCGTCATCGTCCACCATGAAGACATTCCAGTACTTGTCGATATTCTCCTTCACGAGATCCAGGGAAATGTGGGTTGTGTCGGCATGAAAATAGGGGATATCGTACTTTCCGACAGCCGTAACGTCCGATCCGGTGTCCGCGTAACCCGTGAATATGGCGTTCACCTTGTCGCGGTTCACGAGCTTTTCCACCGCTGTAACGATCTTGTCCGGTTCGAGTTCCCCTGTGTCGCCGATGATGATCTTGATCTTCTTTCCCAGGATCCCTCCCCTGGCGTTGATCTCGTCAACCCCCATGGTGATACCCTTCAGCATATCGTCACCATCGCTCGAGTAAGCGCCGGTGTAAGGAACAAGAGCCCCCACTTTGATCACCTCTGCCGCACCGAGAGGTACATTCCCCATGAGAACGGTCCCAAGGCACCAAACCAATCCTGTGATAAGGCAGATTCCCTTCCTCATCGTCTCGCCCCTCCTTTCTGGTCTTTCACCAGGCAAAATGCACGGGCAGCCACCCAGCCCGATGATCAAAAGACCAAGATACATTCATCCTGCTCGGATGTCAAGCACGAAATTCGACAAACAGAATATTTGGGCCTGAATACGACGAAAGTTACGAACTTTAAGGCCAATTGCGACGAAAAACTGCTGCAATTGGGCAAAAGCCCCGATACGCTTCGCCGGGCTCGCAGCCTCAGGTGCCCCGCTCCGTATCGGTAGGAAAACATAAGAAATTCTTGAACCTAGGAAGCTCTACTTCCAACAAGACCGAGTTCTGAGAGGTTTGCCCGCATGGCTTTCCCATCTGGCTGGTTGAGCACTCCGATACGGTGCGCTTGAGGGTGGCTTCACCCCTTTCAGGAGCGGAACCGGGTCGGGGCAGGCCCGCAGATACAGGGACGCATGATTCCCCGGTTGGCCTTCGGACTGTGAAAAATGCGCGATATAAAATATTGACATTCGGCGAATTCCGTCCTAGAATGACGAAAATCAGTACAGAGCCTACCTATTTGTACGAATTGAAGTCATGAACAGGAATGTACTCATCCAGGACAAGACGCTTTTGGTCCACTTGGATCGATGCAGTGGGTGCCGGGTCTGCGAGATCGTTTGCTCTGCCGTGAAAAATCTCGAAAGAGAGGATGCATTCATACTCATTCTCAGTGACGAAAAGCTCGACGTCAACATACCGGTGATCAAGGTCGGCTGCAATGCCTGCGGCGAATGCACTCGCCTCTGTCCTGCCCGTGCGATCGAGTTCATGGACGTGGGTGAGGCAGGGGTGTGTCTAAAGGAGAGGGGGCTGGGTGTGATCACGGCTCCTCTCGTTGGTGGAAAGACAAAACTCTAGCGGGAAAGAGACATCCAATCATGGCCCGATGGACGGGAACTCAGGTCACAGTCGATCTCGGGGCCTCACAGATCAGCAGGACATCCCTTCCCGAGGGTTCAATGGAGAGATTCCTGGGGGGTCGTGGATTGATCTCCCACACCCTCTATCGCCTCGTAGGTCCCGAAATCGATCCCCTCGCGCCTGGCAACGTGCTCGCTTTCGGAGTAGGCCCGCTTGTCGGCACCCTGGTGCCGAGTTCGTGCGTTTGGAACGTGGGATCGAAATCTCCCCTCACCGGAATCATCGCCCTGGGGACGGCAAAGGGCTTTTTTGGGATAGAGCTGCGAAGAGCCGGGGTCGATCTACTCGTTCTCAAGGGCGCTTCGAAGGAACCCGTGTATTTGCATATCAGTGACGGGTGTATCGAATTGAGGGAGGCGGGGCATCTTTGGGGAAAGGACGTATGGGAGACGAACAATATCATCCGGACGGAATTGGGGGATCCCTATGTTCGAATAGCGGCGATCGGCCAAGCGGGCGAGAATCTGGTGAGCTACGCCAACATAATAGGTGACATGAACAGGGCGGCCGGTCGTGGAGGCCTTGGAGCAGTCATGGGTTCCAAGGGGTTGAAGGCCGTTGCAGTGCGAAGCGGACGGTCGGTCCATGTGGCGAATCACGGCAGACTTCTCGACCTCGTTCGGCGGGCGGAGAATCTTTTCTCACGGACCGACTACCTCGAGAGCCTCCTGAGAAAAGGGACGATCGGTGAGACGGAGAACTACAGCAGGGCCGGTGTATTGGAGACAAAGAATTTCCAAACAGGAGTATACAGGAAGGTCCACAGATTGAGAGGTGAGATCTTCGAAAGACAGAACTGGATCAAGAGCAAAGCCTGCGGCACCTGCATGACGGCCTGCAGCCATTCTTTCGTGGTCAGAAAAGGGAGGTACAGAAACTCCTTCGGCGAGGCTCCTCAGCTCACCGTGACCGGTCAGTTCGGATCCGGTCTCGACATTCCGGACCCGGCAGCAATGTTGAAGATTCACACGGAGTGCAACAGATACGGTCTCGATGAGATATCCCTCGGAGCCACCCTCTCCTTTGTCATGGAATGCCACGAGAAAGGAATCCTCCAAAAGCAGGATGTGGAGGAGATTGATCTGACCTGGGGCGACGAAGAGGCGGTTCTTTCCCTGATAGGGAGAGTCGCCCGCCGGCAAGGGATCGGCGATCTTCTATCAAGGGGGACAAAGAGACTCTCCGAGGAGTGGGGCGAAGAGACCAGGAATTTCGCAATGCACGTCAAGGGTCTTGAACTCGTCATGGTCGAGTTGAGAGGCCTCAATGCATGGGCTCTCGGCACGGCGGTTTCAACCGTTGGAGGGGCCCATAACAAGGTGGGTGTCTACATGGAACCCTATGCCGGGATCGAAGAGAGGACAAGGGTGGAAGGCAAAGCCGATTTGGTCAAATACATGGAGGAGTTGCGGGCGGTCGAAGACAGCCTTGGTGTCTGTCATTTTCTCAGCGACATAGGCGGTTACTACGATCGATTCCTTACGAAACTGGTGAATGCAGTAACCGGGAAGAGGATGAGCTTCCCCCAGCTCTTGAGGATCGGAGAGAGGATAGTCGCCGTCGAACGGGCTTTCGATGTCAGGGAGGGAATCACGTCCAAGGACGATACTCTCCCTGATCGATTCCTGAAAACCCCTCTGCCCGATGGGCCCTGTCGGGGCCAGGTCGTTCCGCTTCAAGAGATGCTCGAGCGGTACTACGAGCTGAGGCAATGGGATGATGAAGGGAGGCCGGTTCCGGATAAATTGAGATCTCTCGGGCTCGAGGAGATTGTCAGGGACATCCATGGATATCCGGACCTGAAGCACGGGAAGCCGGTAAGATAGTCCCCTGCTTGTTGTGGAGGCTCGGGACGGGTCGTATGTTTCCAAACACCCAGTTCTGATGGATGGACGATGGGAGGAGAAAGATGAGAGTCGCAGTCGTTGGCGGGGCAGGAGCCATGGCACGGACCATAGTGAGGGATCTGAGCGAGAATGCCGGGGTAGAGGAGATTCTCCTTGCGGATTATCAGGGTCAAAAGGCGGAAGAGGCAGCGGCCTCGATGGGGGATTCCCGTATCAAGGGAGCCTTCGTCGATGCGTACAGAGTCGACGAAACGGCGGAACTGCTCAAGGGATATGACGCCGTGATCAATGCAGCCCAGTACTATGTCAACCTGAACGTCATGAAGGCCTGCCTCAAGGGTGGCTGCCATTACAACGATCTCGGAGGGATGTTCCATACAACACGGCGGCAGCTGGAGCTTTTCGACGATTTCGAGAAGGCCGGGCTCACGGCCGTTCTGGGGATCGGAGGAGCTCCGGGGATCACCAACGTTCTGGCCCGGTACGGCTACGACCAGCTCGATACGGTGGAAATCGTCCGCCTGAGCGACGCGAGTATCGATATGACCGACACCAAAGGAGTGGAAGCCTTTGTACCGCCGTACTCGATCAGGACGATCATGGAGGAGTACTCCGATGACTGCGTGGAGTTCATCGACGGGGAGTACAGGACACTTCCACCCATGTCCGGGGCCATGGAGATCGACTTCCCGGAGCCCATCGGACGGCGGACCTGCATCCATACCCTTCACTCCGAGCCGGCCACTATCCCCGCTTCATTTGGAGACAAAGGGATCAAGGAGGTTACCTGGCGGTTGAGCCTCCCGGCTGAATTCGAACAGAAGGCCCAGTTCCTGGCCTCCCTCGGTTTCGCGAGCAAGGAGCCGGTCGAGGTGGGCGGTGCCAAGGTGACTCCCATCGAGGTGCTGGCTGCCGTGGTCGACAGGCATGTCAAAGAGAAGATGGCGGGTGTGGAGCTTGCACTCAACGATATGGAGTGTCTTCGGGCCCAGGTGATCGGCAACAAGGACGGGAAAAGGACGGAATACGTGATCGACTGCATCATCAGAACCCACAGCCGATGGGGTTTTTCTTGCGGAGAAGTGTCAACGGGTGTACCGCCTTCCATCACGGCCCGGATGCAATCGGAAGGAAGGGTCCGACCGGGCGTGTGGGGCCCGGAAGGAGCAATCGACCCAAAGTACTTTTTCCGAGAACTGGCAAAGAGGGAGATGAAGGTCCAGGCCACCAAGAAGGAGGATCTCACCTAGTCACCGGGAGTCTGGTCAATTGCCGTCGCGATACGGCTTTCCCGTTGCAGTTCCGTATCGAGTGGCTCAATTCTGCGACCTGACGGGAGGATTTGCCAGGAGGAAGAGCTGTAATCCTGACGAGCTTTGCACCGGACAGAGGAGGCCTGAGATTCCGTTGGATTCATAGGGGCAGGGGGAATGCAACAGACCATAGATTTTCCGCCGTATGCTGTCGAAAAGATAACCAGCGAGATCGAAGAAGGGGAGATACAAGGCATACCCGGTGCGCTGGAGACCGGAGATGCGGAGGTCGACCCGATCACCTTTTCGGTGGTCGTGGCAAGAGCCGAAGGGATCATGAGCGAGATGACCGAGACGATTCTCGCTACTGCGCGGAATCCGATTCTCTACGGCGCGAAGGATTTTACGTGCACTTTACTGAATGCAAGGGCAAAGGTCCTGTTCATGTTCGACTGCCTCCCCGTGCACGTGGGAACCCTGAGTCCCGCCTTGAGATGGGTCATAAGGTCTTTTGGAGACGACATTCATGAGGGGGATGTTTTCGTCAATAACGCCTCTTTTGCCGGCAATGCACACGTCGGCGATTGGACGATGTTTGCTCCTATCTTCTACAAGGGAAAATTCGTTGTCTGGGCGGTCAACAAGTGCCACCTGATCGACATAGGGTGCCCGTTGCCCACGACAGGCGATGTCTATGCCAAGGAGATCTACCAAGAGGGGATGCATTTCCCTGGTGTGAGACTGTGCCGCAACCATGAGATAATTCCGGACCTGATTCGCTTTATCGGTTACAACTTCCGGTATTCAAGACAGTGGTACGGAGATTTCCTTGCCCAGACCGGGTCTCTGTGGGTCGCCGAGAACAGGGTCATAGAACTCTGCGACCGGTTCGGCTACGATACCGTGAAAGGGTGTTTCGAAGAGACCCTGAGGTACGGCGACAGGAAGATGAGGGAGGAAATCAGGAAATTTCCCAAGGTGACCGTGGAAGAAGAGATGATCAGTGAGAAAATCGAGGAGTTCTGCCCGGAAGGGGTCAACCTTAGAATGAAACTATCCATTGACCCGGACAGGGGTGTGATCACTTTTGACTACAGAGAGATGCCCGATCAGCTTGAGTGTTCCTATAACTTGACCTATGCGACGGCGAGGTGTTCGGCCATTCAAGGTACGCTTCCCGTACTCGATCCCAGCCTCCCCCTCAATGACGGGGTCATGGATCACATAGAGGTCCTGCTGAGAGAAGGTTCGATAGCAGGGATACCGCGATGGCCGGCCGCAACCAGTATAGCCACCACCGGTTTTTGCGACACCATCACGAATCTCGTGTTCAAGACGTGGTCAAAGATCCTGCCGGACCGTGCCATTGCCGGTATGGGCGAGTTTTCCGTCGCCAATCTCGATGCCTCTGGAGTCGATCCGTCGACCGGTGAGCCTTATGGACATCAGTACTATCTGGCGGCTGCCGCGGGCGGGGCAACAGAGGGCTTCGACGGGCTGCCCCACATGTTTGCCCCGTGTATTATGGGCAATATGGGGTATGAATTCATAGAGACCTTTGAGCTGGCGGTACCGAACATAGTCTGGGAGATCAGTGCCGCAAGGGACTCCGGGGGCCCAGGCAAATGGAGGGGCGGGGTGTCTGTGGGCCAGAGGATTCAACCGGTGAACCACGAGATGCTCCTCATATATGCCGCGACCGGGTACACGAACAGGCCCTTCGGGCTTTACGGGGGCCTTGCCGGTTCTTCGGATGATCATTGGATCGTCGACCATCACACCGGGAAAAGGTTGAGGCATCTTTCCAGCGCAGGCAACGCGACTGTCGGCCCTGATGAGGAGTGGGTGGCCGTGACCAGCGGGGGGGGCGGTTACGGCGATCCCGCGGAGCGGGACCCGGAGGCGGTCCGGGCCGATGTGAGAGACGGCTTCGTCTCCCTTGAGGCCGCGAGGGACATCTACAAGGTGGTCATCAATACAGAGCCAGAGTTGTTCGAGGTCGACTACGCGGCCACCGAGAAACTCCGGGAACAGGCCAAGAGAGAAGCCGAGGGGAAATGAGAGGTGGGATATAGAATCAGTGTGGATGTGGGCGGGACTTTCACCGATCTCGCGGTAGCGGATGACGAGGTCTTGTTGGGAAGGCATAAGGCACCGACCACTCCGGAGGATCTCACCCGGGGAGTCCTGGACTGCTTGACACTGGCCGGCAAGGGGTTGGGGGTCGGCCTCGAAGGTCTCCTAAGCAAAACCGATGTGTTCATCCACGGCTCCACCACGGCGACCAATGCCATTCTCGAGAGGAAGGGCGTCAAGTGCGGGGTCATCTGTAGTAGGGGAACCAAATACGTTCTCTGGCGTGGAGAGGGCCGTCGCCTGAACATATTCGATTACAAGGTTTCCCCTCCCGAGCCTCTGGTCCGGCCGTATCTCTGCCTGGAAGTGACCGAAAGGATGAACAAAGAGGGGAAGGTACTCGTTCCTCTTAGTGAGGATGAGGTCAGACGGGCTGTAGCTCAGTTCAAGAAGTGGGATGTGAAAACCATAGCAGTCTGCCTGTTGTGGTCCATAGTCAATCCCCGGCACGAACGACGGATCGGTGAGATAATCCGGGAAGAGTGGCCGAGCGTGTCCTACAGCCTCAGCTGCGAGGTCCAGCCGATTATCCGCGAATACCACCGCATGTCCTGCACTGTTCTCAACTGTATGGTTCAACCCGTCGTCACGGAGTATTTGAAGAGGCTTCGGGATACCTTATCCGAAAAGGGCTTCAGAGGGGATCCTCTGATCGTTGTGTCGAGCGGGGGACTGGTGCCGATCGAAGAGATCATGGAAAAACCCGTGTTCATGCTTTTTTCCGGGCCCTCCATGGGGCCTGTGGCAGGGCTGTACTTTGCAGAACAAAACAAGGAACAGAATTGCCTCGTGATCGATATGGGGGGGACAAGCTTCGATGTGAGCACGGTGATCGAAGGGCGGATAACAACGACGAGAGATGGAAGGATTCTCAACTACCCAACAGGTGTATCCGCTACGGAAATATTGACCCTCGGGGCCGGAGGCGGAAGTATTGCATGGGTGGACCCGGCAGGCAGACTCAATGTCGGTCCGCAGAGCGCCGGTGCGGTGCCCGGTCCTGCATGCTACATGAGGGGGGGCACGGAGCCCACGGTCACCGATGCCTGTGTCGCCCTCGGGTACATCATTCCCGGTTATTTCCTGGGCGGAAGGATGGCGATATCTCCCGAGTCGGCAGAGAAGGCGGTGGAAGAAAAAATAGCCTCACCTCTCGGTCTGAGTGTCAGGCAGGCGGCCATGGGCATCTACCAGGTGGCCAGAGAGAAGATGGTGGGCGGCATTCTGGATATGACGGTAAGGCGAGGTATCGATCCCAGGGAGTTTGTTATTGTTTCAGGTGGAGGCGCGACAGGGCTTTTTGCTGCAGGTCTTGCCAGGGAGATGGGGGTCAAGCGGGTTATCATCCCCAAGGAGACAGCGGTGCTCTGTGCCTTTGGCGGACTCAATGCGGATATAGCCTTGAGCAGCGTCGCCAGCAGGTACACCACCAGCAGAGATTTCGACTACGAGGGGGTTAACAGAATCCTGGGAGAGCTCGAAGAGAAGGGAAGAGCGTTCCTCGACCGGCTCGGGGCGCCGCCTGAGACCCGGGTTTTCGAGTATTACTCGGCCGCCAGGTATCCCATGCAGGTCATCGAACTCGAGGTTGCCCTGGAGGGTAGCAGGGCGACACCTGAGGTCGTGGCTCGCCTGGCCGAAGATTTCCACAGGGCCCATCTGGCAAGATACAAGACGGCCGATCCGCAGTCCAATGTGGAGTTTGTCATGTGGAGAAGTCTGGCCAGAAGCCTCACGC
This sequence comes from Deltaproteobacteria bacterium, assembly GCA_019308905.1. NCBI lineage: Bacteria > Pseudomonadati > Myxococcota > Myxococcia > Deltaproteobacteria bacterium. The sequence goes on along the minus strand of JAFDHF010000002.1, from coordinate 106,017 downwards.
CGAGGATCGCCTTGCAGGGGCGGTCCAGTGGAGGTGGCGTTCCGTCCGACGCCTTGATCGGCAGGCAGCAGGCCTATTTTGAGGGAGAGGAGGATTTCGTGGAGACTCTCTGTTATGACGCCGATAAGCTTATGGCAGGTATGAAGGTTGCAGGACCGGCGATACTGGTCCTGCCGGATACGACCATCCTCGTTCCTGGTCGCTTCGAGATTTCCCTCCAGGAAGAGGGGTACTACGTCATGGAAGCCGTTGGCCAGCCCGGGTGAGCGGTTCGACGGGTCAAGGAATCTGGATCTCTCCTTGCTTTTCCTCCATGTTCGATAGCGAAGACCTCGGGTAGTCCAAGGCGGTACCCCAGTCGTAGCGCCTCTTGGCGTACCTTATGATCAACATTGTTTCTGTCCGAATGATACCGTCAATCTTGTTGATTTTTTCGTAGACCAGGTCATGGAGATCCTCGAGAGAACGGGTGTTGAATTCGATATCGATATCGGTGGCCCCTGTTGTTACAGCTATGTACCACACTTCGTGCAGCTTTTGTAACTCTCTTATGACGTTCTCGACTTCCTTGATGTCTATGCTGATCTTGATCGTTCCTACGATTCCGAATCCCAGTTTGAAAGGGTTACCTACGGCGACAACCTGTATGAACTCCTCTTCGATCAGGCGGTCCAGGCGCTTCCTGACCGTAGTCTCGGATATGCCGAGTTCCTTGGCGATCTGTGTATTCGGAAGTCTCCCGTTCTTCTGTAAAAGACCGATGATCTTGGAATCGATCTTGTCGAGTCTTTTTCCTGTTTTCTTTCGCATGGCAGGATCTCGTAACAGTCACTCACGGTTTTCGTTTCAATTTCTCCGGCCCTCGAAGGCAGAATCCCCTAGCCTTGGGGTATCCTTATAGGATCCGATACATGTTGTCTCTGAAGGAAAAGATCCCTGTGCAGGAGACGATACAGTCGAAACGTGCTGTGCAAGGAGAACAGGCGGCCGTCACAAAGAGCAAATTACCATATCCGGCGCTTCGGTTGCAAGCAGAAATCCATTGCAATCGGCTGTCTCTTTCTTTATCATGGTTTGCCTTGTGGGCGGTCTTGGAAACAGGAGGCTGAAGGTCATTAGGCATGTTCAGCCCGTCCCATGAGGGTGGTTCCAATCCGGTATTGTCGGGCTTTGAACCCGTATTTGAACGGGTGGTCTATCAGTCGGCGGATTCTACTGGGAGTCGTTGGGAGTGACCGGAACCGGGAAGATCCGTCTTTTCTCCCGTTGACTTCATGTCCTGTGCGAGATAAGAATGGTCCAGTTCGTAAGTACGGTAGCTCCATGGGAGGGGAGTCGTGCGCCTAGCCGGAGGGGGAGAGACCTCTGCTGGATCGCTCCCCACCTGGAAAAGAACCCGCCTCTGTGATAGACTGGGTTCCCGGTTTCTGAAGTGGAGGCGATTGCAGCGAGGATGGAGGTGTCGGGGATGAAGGGTTTTTTTGGCAGGATACTCTATATCGACCTCTCCCGGCGGACCTACAGGTCTGATGCCGTGGATGATTCGGTCTTGTCACGTTATCTGGGGGGCAAGGGGCTTGCCACCCACCTGCTCCTCGAGGGGAATCCGCCCGGTGTGGATCCCTTTTCTGAGGAGAACAATCTGATCTTTGCCTTGGGACCCGTGACAGACACCCCTGTTCATGGTTCGAGCAGGTACGGTGTATTTACCAAGTCGCCCCTGACGGGGTTCTACTCGGAGTCCTATTCAGGGGGGAAGACGGCGGAGCCCATGAGCAGGGCGGGCTACGATGCGATTGTCCTTTACGGGAAGAGTACCGAACCGGTCTTCTTGGAGATCAGCGACAGGGGTGTGGGGTTCCACGATGCTTCGGGTCTCTGGGGAAAGGGGACCTACGAGACCGAGGATGCTCTCCTGAAGGCAGTCGATGCCAGAGGAGCCAAGGCCGTTGTCATAGGACCCGCAGGAGAGAGCCTCGTGCGGTTCGCCCTCATCGGTAACGACCACTGGCGGTGTGCCGGTCGGACAGGGGTGGGGGCTGTCATGGGATCCAAGAAGGTTAAGGGGATCGTCTTCTACGGCGAGGCAAAGAGAGAGCTGGCCCATGGAGATCTCGTGGAGGAGTTCCGCAGGAAGACACTGGCCAAGGCAAAGGACAACCCGGGTGTTGCGGCCTACAGGAACCTGGGGACTCCCATGATGGTGGCCCTTCTCACACCTGTGGCGTCCTTTCCGTCCCGGTACTGGAGCCAGGGCAGATGCGAGCACTGGGAGAGACTGGCCGCCGAGACCATGAAGGAGAGACTCAGCACCAGGCCCAGGGCATGCAGCAAGTGCTTTATGGCCTGCGGAAAGCTCTCTGAGGTCCGGGAGGGGCGCCACAAGGGACTCAAGATCGAGGGGCCTGAATACGAGACCATCTATGCCTTCGGCGGACTCTGCATGATCGATCGTATCGAAGAGATCGCCTATCTCAACGATCTCTGCGACAACCTCGGCCTGGATACGATCACCGCGGGAAATCTGGCGGCCTTTGCCATCGAGGCCTCGCTGAGGGGAAGGATTCCGGACAGACTCGATTACGGCGATGTTGACGGCGTGGCCCGGCTTCTCGACGGAATTGTGAACCGGGATGGAATCGGCGCGGCTCTGGCCGAAGGAATCCGCTTTGCCAGTCGAGAGTGGGGACTCGAGGATCTCGCGATTCATGTAAAGGGGATGGAACCGGCAGGATACGATCCCCGATCTCTCAAGGGTATGGGGCTTGCGTTTGCAACATCGGACCGCGGCGCATGCCACCTGCGCACCACTTTCTACAAGCCGGAACTGGCAGGAATCAGCCCCCCTGATCGGATGGAGGGCAAGGCAAGGATCTTTGTCGACTACGAGGACCGGCTCAATATCTTCGATACCATGATCTTCTGCCGGTTTTTCCGGGATCTCTACCTTTGGGATGATCTCAGAGAGGTGATCATGGCCACCACGGGTCTCGACCTCAAAGAGGAAGAGCTCCGCAGGATCGCCTGCAACATCGCCGACGCGACGCGGGCTTTCAATATCCGGGAGGGACTCACCCGGGAGGACGATACCCTGCCGAGGCGTTTCTTTGAGGAGCCCATCGAAGAGGGAAGGATTTTCAAGAGAGAGGATTTTGATCGGCTTCTGGCAGAGTACTATCAACTGAGGGGTTGGGACGAAGAGGGAGTGCCGCCTTGAGGTTTTGGAATGATCAGGAGTCTCTTGGGGTTGTCCCCCCAGACAGCACCGCCCCGACAAATGAACAGAAGGAGGAAGACATGTCAAAGACGGAAGATCTCTTGAAAGCGCGGGAGGAGAATGTTCCCCGGGGACCATTCAACGTGACGCCTTACTTTGCGGCCGGGGCAAAGGGCGCGACCATCAGGGACGTGGAGGGTCGGGAATTCATCGATTTTGCAGGTGGCATCGGGGTGATGAACGTGGGCCACTGTGCTCCCCGGGTGGTAGAGGCGGTCAAGGATCAAGCCGAGAAATTCACCCATACCTGCTTCCATGTGGTGATGTACGAGTCCTACGTGGAACTTGCCAGAAAGATGAACCAGATCACTCCCGGCGCGTTTCCGAAGAAGACGATGTTTGTCAACAGCGGGGCCGAAGCGGTGGAGAATGCGGTCAAGATCGCCCGTTATGCAACCGGGCGGCCCGGTATTGTCGTTTTTGAGGACGCCTTCCACGGCCGGACCCTTCTGGCCATGACCCTGACGAGCAAGGTCAAGCCGTACAAGTTCGGGTTCGGACCATATGCGCCTGATGTCTATCGGATTCCCTATGCCTACTGCTACAGGTGCGCTTTCGGCCTCGAGTATCCCTCCTGCGAGCTCCGGTGCGCCGACTATCTGAAAGAGGTCTTCAACACCCATATCTCGGCCGAGAATGTGGCCGCGGTCCTGGCAGAGCCGGTTCTCGGGGAAGGCGGGTTCGTGGTCCCACCAGCGGGATGGCACCGAAAGGTCAAGGAGATCTGCGAGCAGAACGGGATCCTCTATATCGACGACGAGGTCCAGACAGGGTTCGGCCGGACCGCGAGGATGTTTGCCATAGAGCATTTCGGGGTGGAGCCCGATATCATAACCACGGCAAAATCCCTGGGGGGAGGGCTTCCCATCGCCGGGGTCACCGGGAGGGCCGAGATCATGGAGGCTCCCCATGTCGGAGGCCTCGGGGGGACCTTCGGGGGGAATCCCCTGGCCTGCCGTGCCGGGCTTGCGGTGATAGAGACCTTTGAAGCTGAGGACCTCCTCGGCCGGGCCGAGACGGTCGGCCGAAAGGTGATGGATCGTTTCAAGGAAATGGAGGAGACTTACGAGCTCATCGGGGATGTCCGAGGGGTGGGGGCGATGGTGGCCATGGAACTGGTCAGGGACCGGGTCACCAGGGAGCCGGCAAAGGAGGAGACGGGCCAGTTGGTGAAGAAATGTTACGAGAAGGGATTGATTACCATCTCCGCGGGAACCCACGGGAACATAATGCGGGCCCTTATGCCCCTGGTTATCTCCGACGACGAGCTCGACCGTGGACTTGCAATCCTTGAGGAATCGCTCGGAGAGATCGGGTGACGGCTTCCCGGCGGTTGTGGCGGTCTCCCGTGTTCCATGGAGTCCGAGCAGGCGCACCGTGCCTGGAGTGAGTTCCTGAAGGGGAGAGGTCCATGGTTTTGAGAGAACCCCTGTCCAAGGCGGCGCGGCTCTTCCACAGGAAGGAGGCGATCGTCTGTGGGGAAGAGCGGTTTACCTATGGCGAGTTCATAGACCGGGTGTACCGTTTCGCGGGCGGTCTCGGCCGTCTGGGTATCGGCAAGGGGGGGAAGGTCGCAATCCTCCACCCCAACTGTCATGTCTTCTTGGAGTCCTATTTCGGCACGGCGATTACGGGAGCAGTGCTGGTCCCCGTCAACTATCGTCTCTCTCCCAGGGAGGTGGCGTTCATACTCGATGACTCCGAGAGCCAGCTTCTCATCGCGTCCCCCGAATTCGGCGAGATCGTGGAGCAAGTCCAGGCCGGAAGGCCTGGGGGCTGGAGGGTTCTTTTCAGCGGAGCGGGGGGGTCGTACGAGGAATTCCTTTCCGATTCCGGAGGAGAACCGCCTCCTCCGGTTTCTCTGGAAGGAGACGATCTGGCACAGATCTATTACACCAGCGGGACCACGGGCAGGCCCAAGGGGGTGATGCTGAGCCACAGGAACGTGGCGAGCCATGCCCTGGGGACCATTGGGGAACTTCACCTCACGGACAGTGATGTCTGGATTCACGTGGCTCCCATGTTTCATCTCGCCGATGCATGGGCCACGTGGGCGGTCACGTGGGTGGGGGCGACCCACGTGATGATCCCCCATTTTGAGGCCAGGCGGGTTCTCGAGACCATCGAAAGGGAAAGGGTCACGATCACCAATATGATACCCACCACCCTCAACCTCCTGATAAACGATCCCTCCGTGGGCCGGTACGACTGCAGTAGCTTGAGAGTCCTTTTGAGCGGAGGCGCCCCGATCGCTCCGCATGTGGTTCGGAGGATCATAGAGACCTTCGGGTGCGACTATATCCAGACTTACGGCATGACGGAGACCAGCCCCTATCTTACCCTCTCGATCTTGAAGGACCACCTGAAGAGGCTCCCATACGAGGAACAGTTGAAGTACAAGTCCAAAACCGGCCGTGAATTTATCGGCGTGGAGCTCAAGGTGGTGAGGGAGGACGGCACCGAGGTAAACCCCGATGAGAAAGAGGTGGGGGAGATCATCGTGCGGGGGGAGATAGTCACCTGCGGGTACTGGAAACAACCGGAAGAGACCCGGAAGGCTATCCGGGACGGGTGGCTCTACACCGGGGACATGGCCGTGATCGACGAGGAGGGCTACGTCACGATCGTGGATCGTAAGAAAGACATGATTGTCACGGGCGGAGAGAACGTCTACTCAACCGAGGTGGAGCATGTCCTCTACCAGCACCCTGCGGTTTTGGAGGCGGCGGTTGTCGGGGTTCCCGACGAGAAGTGGGGCGAGGCGGTCAAGGCGGTCGTCGTGCTCAAGGAAGGACAAACCGCCACCGAGGGGGAGATAGTGGCCTTTTGCAAGGAGAATCTCGCCCACTACAAGAGCCCGAAATCCGTCGATTTGGTCGATTCCCTTCCCAAGACCGGTTCTGGAAAGATCCACAAAAAGCTTATCAGAGATGCTTATTGGGAGGGTTACGAAAAAAAGGTCCATTGAGGTGCCGGGCCCTTTCCCGGGTTCCAACTCAGGCTCGGTTGGATGTCCAGGGCCCGACCTCATGTCCACCACTCGCACCGCGCTCCTTTCACGGGGAAACGGCCGTTTTTCTCTGTGGAGGAGTTTTTCCGGCCCTTGCAAGCCCGCCCCACCGCTTCCCTGATGTCGCTCAGGCATAAGGGTCTTCTCCGAAAGGGAGGAGACTCAAGGGATTTTCTTCTTGACATATCTTCTTAATCTGCTATATTCTCCGTAGATTTCTCTTGTAATTTCAATATCTTGTGTGAAGTTTTCTTCCCAATAGCGGTACTGTTTTTCACACATGGTATCCAGGAAAGGAGGAAATCATGAGGAGAAGAGACAAGAAAACAAACAGAGTCCTGGCGCTTCTTGGAATCGGTCTCCTTGTCTGTGCATTCGCCTCCGGGAGGCCGGCCTTTGCCGAGGGCCCATTCGCCTTTTCCCTTCCACTAGGGTGTCGGATTTCACACGGTTTGCCGGACCAAGCCGACACACTCATCTGTGTCCCCTCTGATTGGAACGGGGAGCTGATCGTCTATGCCCACGGATACCAGTTCCCACCGGATCCGGTGCTGCCGTGGGATGAACTCTCGAGGTTCCCGGACCTGGTCGAGCTCGTTGTCTCGAGTGGTTATGCCTTTGCCACGACTAGTTACAGCACGGCGGGAGACGCGGTGGAAGAGGCAGAAGGAGACATACTCGACTTGGTGGATCAGGTGGAAGACCAGGCCGGTTCCGCCTCCAAGGTATTCGTCGTGGGGGCTTCGGAGGGAGGCCTGATCGCTACGATGATGGTGGAGAAACACCCGGAAGTATTCAACGGCGGTGCACTGACCATGTGTGGGCCCATAGGAGGGATGCCCTTTCAGGTCAGGTACCTCGCCGATTTCCGAGTCGTGTTCGACTATTTCTTCCCAGGCGTTTTCCGGCATCCCGACGATCCGGCCACCCCCCTGTACGTCGATCCCGACAAATACGGCCCAGGGGAATTCGAATACGCTTACAACACCGCCTGCGGCAATTTCGACCCTTACCTCGTTGAAGGGATCACCGCGGCTCTCCTGGGCGGCGGAGAGAAGACCGATGATCTCTTCGACGTCACCAGGGCAGCACGGGGCATGTGGCCAGACCAGGACGTGGAGGCAGCAATCGGCATTCTGAAGTACAGCATCTGCGGGTCCGTCGACCTGGTAGACAAGGCCGGTGGAATGCCCTATGGGAACCGGTTCAGATGGTATAGGGGCACCGGCTCCTGGTGGGACGACAAGGAGCTGAATGCCGGTGTTGAAAGGGTCTCGTCCGACCCGGAGGCTAGGAGGTACGTGGCGGATTTCTACCGGCCGACCGGCGAGTTGGAGGTCCCGGTGGTATCGCTCCACAATCTGAAGGATCCGATCGTTCCGTACAGGCACGAGTTGATTTACATGGCCAGGGTGGCACTCAAGGGTCGATCCCGGTTTTTGAGGGCCTACCCGAGTCTTTTCAACCAGTACGGGCATTGCGAGTTTGCACCCGAGGAGGTCATCTTCGGCCTGGCCCAACTCGGCGTTGAGCTGAACCTCGACGGCTTGAGCCCCTAGGACTCGGATCCTTTCGAAAAGAGACTCGGGGGATGGGGCGTGCCCGTTTCTGTACGGTCGCCCTGTGGGCAATCCAAGGGAGATGGAAGATTCGGTCGCTGCCGGAAAATGGAGGCTGAACGGCAGGTATTCGGCATCTTTAGGAGGATTGAGGCTATGGGAAAAAAGTCGATTCCGGTTCTTTTGGTGTTGGTTTGTCTTGCCGTAGGGTTCAACGTACCTTCGCCCTCCTATGCTCAGTGGGCCAAGACCTATGGTGGGAGTCAACATGATCAGGCCTATTCGATCCACCAGACGACCGATGGTGGATACATCGTGGCTGGGCAGACACTCTCTTTTGGGGCAAGCGGATCATCCGATGTCTGGGTCTTGAAACTCGACCAGGAGGGAGAGATCGTCTGGCAGAAGACATACGGGGACATCTATTATGACATGGCCTACTCCGTGGAAGAGACCTTTGACGAGAGTGGGAGCCCCAATGGATACGTTGTCGCGGGTCAAAGAGGATCGTCGCCGGAGGAGGGGACGGGGGTCGACCTCTGGGTGCTGAGACTCGATCTGGATGGAAACGTTGTCTGGCAGAAAACCTATGGAGGGGAGAATACGGACGAAGCATTTTCCATCCAACAGACGACAGACGGCGGATACATGGTGGGCGGGCTGACTTTCTCTTTTGGAGCAGAAAGATCAGACTCATGGGTGTTGAAGCTCGACTCCGATGGGCAGATTGTCTGGCAGAGGACCTTTGGGGGGGCTAGGGACGACTATGCCTCTTGTGTTCGGGAGACATTCGACAGTACCGGAGCATCCGACGGGTACGTCGTGGCCGGCGAGACCAACTCTTTTGGCCCGGGGGCCGAGGGGGTCTGGGTCATAAAGCTCAACCCCGATGGAACGGTGGCGTGGCAGAAGAGCTACGGAGGGGACAATTACGAGTATGCCAGGTCTATACGGCAGACCACGGATGGCGGGTATATCGTAGCCGGCGGGACCACCACCTTTGGCGCAGGCGGCCCTCCGGAATCGGATTTTTGGGTCCTGAAACTCGACCCAACAGGGGGGATCATGTGGCAGAAGAGCTGTGGAGGAGAGGGTGACGACAGGGCGCACTCTATCTGCCAGACCGAAGATGGCGGATACATCGTGGCAGGTAAGACTTGGTCCTTCGGGGATTATCACTGGTTGATATTGAAGCTGGATAAAGTCGGAAACATATCCTGGCAGAAGGCCTACGTGGGGTACGGCTCCGGCAGGGGTTGTTCTGTCGAACAGACCGCAGACAGGGGATACATTGTGGGCGGCGGTACCGGGTATGCCGGCGATCTCCTGGTAATGAAACTCGATAGCTATGGGGAGATCCCCTATTGCCAGGCTGTGGGCACGAGCGAGGCCCGGGTTTTCGATACACCAGGTGTGGATCAAGTGACCACTGCCCCAGGGGCCAGCTCACCTGCCGCCCCTCTCAGTCCCCTCATCGCAGTAGGGGGCTCCTCTGCTGAGGTTTCTGTCGTTTGTGGCCCCCACATCGAGGTTTCACCTCTCGGCTATGATTTTGGTAATGTAGAACTGGGCTCCTCGGCTACGGTTCTGGTCGGCATCTCGAATCTGGGAAGCATAGGGCTGTCCGTGGACAGTATCGCCTTTCAGGATGGCAGCAGCAGCGATTTCTCGATTGCCTCGGGTCCGGGTGCTCCGACCGAAGTGCCTCCCGGTGAGACCCTTTACGTGGAGGTCATGTACACGCCGTCAAGCCTCGGGACTTCGTCTGCTCACCTTGAGATCAAGAGCGATGATTCTGGCGAGCCGACAGTGGTGGTAACCTTGAGCGGAACCGGGTTAGAGACGGAGATACCGCCTGGAGAACAGGTAGCCGAGATCCTTGAATTCTTCGACGAGTCGGTCGAAAATGGTACGCTTATCGGAAGTGGCCCGGGTAATTCGGCTGAAAAGAGGCTCCGCGCCCTGAGGAACATGATCGAGTCGGCAGGCGACCTGATAGAGGAGGGCGATATCGAAGAGGCGTGCGGCCAGCTTCGAGACGCTTACAGGAAGACCGACGGCGAGCCCAGGCCCCCGGACTTTGTTACGGGAGAAGCAGCGGGGGAACTCGCGGAAATGCTCCAGGACCTCATGGAAGATCTTGGATGCGGGTAAGGAGGCATGAAATGGCTGAGAAATTCGAACTGCCCGAAGAACTGAAGGAGAACACCAATCTCGTAGCCGGGGTCTGGCGCGGTGCCGGATCCGGGAAGACCTTTGAGGTGAAGAGCCCGGTAACCGGTGAGGTGCTCGGCAGGGTGCCCCTGTGCGACCCGAGTGATGTGGACAGAGCCGTCGAAGCCGCCCGAAAGGCCTGGGAACCGTTCAGGCTCACACCGGTTTTCGAGCGTTCGGCTCTGGTCCGAAGGATTTCGGAGCTGATTTCTGCCAGGGCGGAGATTATAGGCAGGGTGCTCACCATGGAGCAGGGGAAGTCCTATTTCAGGGAAGCCCTTCCTGAGGTCCGGGAGACGGCCAGGAATTTCCAGATTGCCGCAGAGGATATCGTTCGCCTGGAAACGCCCGTCATTCCCATGGAGGACCCGAACAAGCGTGTCTTCACCTTTCGTGAGGCTGTCGGTACGATGGCGGTGATCACGCCCTGGAACTTTCCCACGGTGATACCTTCCGAGTATCTCGGACCCTCTCTTGCGGCGGGGAATACTATCATAATGAAGCCCGCCTCCTATACTCCTCTTTCCATGATACTCGTGGGCCGCTGCATCCAAGATGCTTTGGACGATTTAGGATATCCGAAGGGTGTCTTCAATCTCATCACAGGCCCCGGAGGAAAGGTGGGAGACTATCTGGTCGGCCATCCCGGGGTGGACATGATCGGGTTCACAGGGGAAACCCTCACCGGAACTTCGATCTGTTCACGGGCGGGTATCAAGAGAACCCTTATGGAACTGGGAGGCAACGGTCCGCAGATCGTCTGTTCCGACGCCAACATAGAAGAGGCGGCAAGGGCTGCGGCCTTCGGGTGCTTCTTCAATGCAGGTCAGGTCTGCTGTGCCACGGAGAGGATCCTGGTTGACAGGAAGGTTCACGATGAGTTCCTTGGACTGCTCGTGAAGGAGGCAGAGACCTGGAGACTCGGGGATCCCATGGAGGAGGAGACCTGTATGGGGCCTCTCAACAACGAGCCTACCGTTGCAAAGACCAAGACGCACCTGGAGGACGCGGTGGCAAAAGGGGCAAGGATTCTGCTCGGCGGCAGGGTGCAAAGCGGATGGCGCACTGATCTCTATTTTCCCGCCACTGTTATCGACGGGGTTTCTCGGGACAGCCTTCTGAACAAGGAGGAGACCTTCGGCCCCGTGGCACCTGTGATCACCTTCCAGAACGATGAGGAAGCCGTGCAAATAGCCAATGAGAGCGGGTACGGGTTGCAGATGTCGGTGTTTACCTCCTCGATCAAGAGGTGTTTCTTCTACGCTTCGCGGCTCCGGACGGGCAATATCGTATTCAACGACACCACGGACTACTGGGAGGCCCATGAGCCTTTTGGCGGCGGGGGCGGTACAAAGAGCGGATACGGGCGACTCGGCGGCCGATACACCCTGGATGACGTGACCCATCTCAAGACCTGCGCCATCGACATAGAGAAGGTGCTTTGACTTGACAAGGAGCGGGAAAGCATCATAAGATGAATTTCCCTTGCAGCATCCCGGAACGCGGTGGAAATCCGCGGCGGTCCCGCCGCTGTGATCGGGGACTGAAGGCTGCCGGGCGATCGCCCGTCTCGCGTCACTGCCAGGGTTCACCCTGACGGGAAGGCCGCAGCCCAAAGGAAGATCCGAGAGCCAGAAGACCTGCTGCAGAGGGATGTCGATCGGGACTCGATGGCAAAGGGCTCCGACGGGGATGCTTGATAGTCCGTCGAAGCCCTTATCTTTTGTCCACTCTGTTAGGCGACGCTTCCCTGGGAGTTCTTCGGGGGAAAGGAGCAGGAAGTGGAACTGCGGGAAAAAATAGAAGAGTATCTGGCACGGGTCGAGCCCCTGAAGGATGAATTCCTGGAAGAAGCACAGAAGCGCCTGGACAGTCTCACAAAACCCCGGGGGAGCCTTGGCCGCCTGGAGGAATTCGTGAGGCACTACGTGGCCGTCAAGCAGGAGCTTCGACCTGCGATCAACCGCAAGACCATCCTCATCCTCGCGGGGGATCATGGGGTGGCCGAGGAGGAGGTGAGCCTCTATCCCAAGGAGGTGACCTCCCAGATGGTTCGTAATTTTCTCCACAAGGGGGCGGCCATAAGTGTTCTGGCCCGATTCATCGGGGCCCGTCTCTACGTGGTTGATATGGGTGTAGACCATGATTTCGAGCCTGTCGAGGGTCTGGTCATAAGAAGGGTGGCAAGGGGGACGGCGAACATCACCAAGGGGCCGGCCATGACAGCCAGGCAGGCCCTCGAGGCGGTACTGGCGGGAATCGAGATCGTCGAAGAGGTGAAAAGGGAAGGGGTGGACATCATCGGCGTGGGCGATATGGGAATCGGCAATACGACGCCGAGCAGTGCGATCATAGCCGCCGTAGCCGGTCTTCCCGCGAGAGAGGTGACGGGCAGGGGTACGGGTGTCGACGACCGAGGATTGGAGAAGAAGATCGAGGTCGTGGAGAGGGCTCTCAGTGTGAACAGGCCTGATCCTCGGGATCCTCTGGATGTCTTGGCCAAACTGGGGGGATTCGAGATCGCGGGTATCACGGGTGTCGCCATCGGGGCTTCCGCCAATCGCATTCCGGTCGTCGCCGACGGGCTGATCTCCACGGCCGGGATTCTTATCGCCACTGAGATGAACCCCAGGATCAAGGCTTACATTTTCGCTTCTCACAGTTCGGCCGAGATCGGCCACAGGGTCATGCTCGACCGGATAGGCATCCGCCCGGTGCTGGATCTCTCCATGCGGCTGGGCGAGGGAACCGGGGCTGCTCTCGGCATCCAATTGGTGGATGCGGCCCTGAGGCTTTACAACGAGATGGCCACCTTCGAGGAGGCGGGCGTGAGCGGGAAGAAGGGATGACCGGCCAGATCATTATCGCCTACCTCGCCGATCTGATCTTCGGTGATCCCAGGTGGTTGCCCCACCCGGTCGTGATGATGGGGAAGGGGATCGCTTTGTCGGAGAGACTGCTCTTGCGCCCGGGTTTGACCGAGAGAGGCAAGAAATGGGCGGGCTGTGTGCTGGTAGGCCTGGTCGTGGGTGGAACCTGGGTTCTTGCAGAAGGTTCATTGAGGCTCGCACGGTGCTATGACTGGAGATTGGGAGTGGCGGTCTCCATCTTTTTGGCTTACACTACTCTCGCCACGCGAAGCCTGGGCAGAGAGGCTTCGAGTGTGGTCGAGCGCCTGGGGGCCGGTGACACGACGGGAGCCAGGAAGCGCCTGGCAGGGCTGGTGAGCCGGGACACGCGGCATCTCGATGATTCGGAGATCTGTCGTGCGGTTGTGGAGACGGTTGCAGAGAATACCTCCGACGGTATCGTGGCTCCCCTTTTCTACCTCGGAATAGGCGGGCCGGCTCTGGCCCTGGCCTACAAGGCGGTGAACACCCTCGATTCGATGGTGGGGTATCGCAACTCCAGGTACCTCGATTTCGGATGGGCCTCGGCCAGGCTGGACGACGCGGCCAACTTCCTGCCTTCCAGGATCACGGCCCTTCTGATAGTGTGGGTCTCCTTTGTTCTCGGGAGAGACTGGAAGAAGGCACTGGAAACCGCCTGGAGAGAAGGAAGGAACCATGAGAGTCCCAACGCCGGCTTTCCCGAGGCAGCCGTGGCAGGGGCACTCGGGATTCGACTCGGGGGGCCGTCCGTGTATTTCGGGGAGGTCCTTCAGAAACCCTACATCGGGAAGGCCTTTGAGCCCGTCTCTGTTCAGAGGGCCGGGGAAAGCATCGGAATCATGTTCGGTGTTTCGCTGGCAATGGTAGCGGCCGTGGCGGTGACACTTATGTTGGTTTCGGCTCTGTCTTGACGGATCCTCCAGGGTCTTGCCGGCCTGTTCCGGTTCCCGGGGGCAGACCGATCAGGATCGTCAAGCCGAGAGGGGGTCGGCTCTATGGTTGTCGAGAAAAGAGGTCGGTTCCTGGTCGTCCGGTTCGGAGAGGAGATGCGGATCTTGAGCTGGGCCGTCGTGGGCGGCGGGTTTAGAAAGAGCAGGAGCTTGGCCTGGCTGCAGGTGAAAGAAGGGGAACTGGGACCGGACGTGGATCCGGTTCGTCTGCTGAGGAGGCGCCTCAAGGAGGCGCGTCTTTCCTGTGGCGTGGGCATGATGACCGGCACCGACCTGAAGGGATATCAGGACGTAAGAAGGTCTGACGGGTCACTGACGGTGGGCTGTATCGCCACGGTTGGCCTCTCGAACGCTCTTGCCGTGGGGGATCCCCCCGGCACAGGAGGGGTAGTCGGAACCGTCAATCTCTTGTGTCATGTCTCCGTGCCTCTCTCCAGGGGGGCCATGGTTGAGGTCGTCTCCCTCGCGGCCGAGGCGCGAACCGCCGCTTTCATGGATTCACTCCTCAAGAGTCGAGTCAGTGGAAGACCCGCCACGGGAACGGGTACGGACTGCATCGCAGTGGCTTCTCCATGGAGGAGAAGGGGTGAGAGATATGCGGGGAAACATACTCCCATAGGCTCGTTGATCGGTCAAGCGGTAAGACAGGCGGTTACCAGCGGGATTCGGTCGCGTCTGGGCGAAGATAAATCACCGGGAGGCCGGGATTCCCGCGGGAGAGCGGCCCGCTTCGGTGGGTGGAAGAGGTAGCGGAGATGGGAGACGACAGGAGAGCCGGAGGCGACCCCATGGGAGGCACCCCTCGGGTCATTCTCGTACTGGGGGCCGCCCGGAGCGGCAAGAGCCTGTATGCCCGGGAGATAGGAGAGGCCTTTCAGGGGAAGAGACTCTTCGTCGCCACGGCCCAGGCCCTCGACCGTGAGATGGCAGAAAGAATCGAGAATCACAGGCGTGAGCGTGGAGATCTGTGGGAGACCAGGGAAGAGCCGCTGGAGATCGCAAGGGTCCTCTCCGAGGCTCAGGACAGGTACAGCGTGGTCCTGATCGACTGCCTCACCCTATGGGTTTCCAACCTGCTGATGACCTACCGCGAGGACAAGGACGGCATGGAAGAGAGGCTCGAGGGCTTGGTCGGGTCTTTGAAGACCACAAAGATCCCCGTAGTTTTGGTTTCCAACGAGGTGGGGTGGGGAGTCGTACCCGAGAATCCGCTGGCCCGTTCTTTCAGGGACTTGGCAGGGAGGCTCAATCAGAGAGTCGCCCAAGCGGCCGACAGGGTTGTCCTGATGGTTGCAGGGATCCCCTTGGTCGTAAAGGACAAGGGATGAGAGAATTCGTGGCTGCAGTCCGATTCCTTACCGTTATCCCCGTTCCGGGACGCACCGGCTTCTCCGACCTGGAGATGGCGCGGTCCATGGCCTACTATCCCCTTGTGGGCTTTTGCATCGGGCTGATTTTGGTCGCTTCCAGGCACCTGTTCCTTCTCTTCTTCCCCCAGAGGGTCGTGGCGGTGCTCCTGGTGGTGGCTCTTGTGCTGGTCACGGGGGCGCTGCATCTGGACGGCCTCTCGGACACGATCGACGGTCTGAGAAGCGGCAGGACCAGGCAAGAGAGACTCAGGATCATGCGGGACAGCCGGGTAGGGGCCTTTGGAGCCGTGGGCCTGGTGTGCATTCTCCTCCTCAAGCTCACCCTTATTGCAGAGACTCCCTGGTCGATCCTGGACCGCTCCTTGATCCTGATGGCCACCCTCGGCCGGTGGTCCATGGTCCAGGTAATCCATGGTTCCTCCTATGCTCGGCCAGAAGGAGGACTCGCCCGCCCCTTTGCCCTGGGAGTGGGCAGAAGAGAGATCGTGGTTTCCACCTTTTCCGCCCTGGCAGCCGCGGTGGGGCTGTTCGGCCTTAAGGGAGTGGCGGTTCTGGCAGCCAACGTACTGTTGAGCCGTGGGATTCGTCTCTACTTCCACCACAGACTGGGAGGCATCACGGGCGACGTCCTGGGAGCAGCGGATGAGCTGTCCGAGGTCCTTTCCCTCGGCCTTGTGGTTGCCTTGAACCCGTGAGTCCTTTTCTATGCGCGGGCCATTGCCTGTTTGGCTTCTCGCAATCGACGGATGAATCCCCGGTAGTCCATGGTCCGGCTGAACTTCAGGCAGAAGACGTGCGTGCCGTAAAGGGATGCCACGTTCTCGGACAGCCCTGCCAGCCTCTCTCTCAGATCGCCCCGCTCGCCCCCCCGTGAAGCGAAGTACCACCTGGTGCCGCCACGGAACCAGACCCTGCCGCTGACAGCCGACTTCCCTCCTTTCTCCCTGACCAGGGCACCGAAAAAATCGATCTCCTCGGTCTTGATGACGAATACTTCCTCGATTCCCTCTCGATCTGTGTCAGGCATGTTTTTTCCCTTTCATGGACTGGAGGTGTTAAAAGCTGGCCTCGATGCCCGCCACCCAGTTCCTTCCAGGGGCGGGATAGAAGTAAGAGGTCTGAGAGAAACCTGAGACCACGCCGTATTCGGAGTACTTTTCGTCTGTCGCGTTGTTCACGCCGGCATAGGCCCTGAGCCATTTCCAGTTGTAGGTGAGCCTGGCATTGACCGTGAAATAAGCATCGAGCTTGGACGAATCGTTGGCGACGTCGCTGATGAGGTAGCTCGAGCCCACGTAGTTGTAGTCGGCAGCGAAGGTAAGTCCAGGGGCGAAATCACTGATCTTGAGTCCGAGGTTTGCCTTGTGTCTCGGTACGGCGGGTATGTCGTTGCCGCTGAAGGAACCCTTCTCGAAGGTCGCCTTCTCGTAGGTATAGTTTCCGAAAACCGTAATCTTCTTGAGCAGTTGCGCCCTCGCTCCGACCTCGATGCCCTGGTGCAGGGTTTCCGGATAGTTCTCGTTGGTGTAGGTCAGCGGATTGAAAAAGATCTCGTCCTCGATCTCCGCGTGGAAGAGGGTGACGTTGGCTTGCACGTCGGGGGTGAAGAAGTGTCTCACCCCTATATCGAGGTGATGGCCGATCTGAGGCTTGATGTCGGAATTTATCCGAATGCTTCCCGTATTCACGAAATCAAAGACGACGAGTTCATCCGTGAGGGGAAATCGAAAACTCTGGTTGACTCGGACAAAGGCGGAGGATCCTTTGCCGTAGAGGAGGGTGAGTCCTGCGGTGTATGCATTTGCAGAGTCTTTCACTGTTTCATCCAGGGGGACGAGGCCGAAGAGGAAATCCTCCTGTTCGAGATCGTACTTGACCTCTTCGTGCCGGGCACCCAGGGAAAGGATGAGGTTGTCGGACAGGGAAAATTCATCGCTCGCATAAAACCCGTAGGAATCCTTTTCGATCCTGGAAAAGCCCGAGGGAGCAAGGGGCGTTCCAAAGAAAAAATCCGCGTCCAGGTCGGATGCATAGATATCGATTCCTGCGGTGAGGGTGTTTGGGCGGTCCGTGATCTCTCCGTCCCAGATGTATCGAGGGGTGAAGGCCCAGGTTGCGGTATCCCGATCCGAAGCCGACGAATAGCTGACGAACTCGTCCCTGTTGTTCCGGTCCCTGTACGAGAGGTCCGCCACGATTCGCCCGTACTCTCCCAGATCCCAATCCGTGCCGAGCTTCAGGTACCCGTCCCTGGTTCTGGCATTGTCGAGGGGCCTGCTGGTGGACCGCCTGTCCACCTCGACTTCTGCTTCCGTGAGTGGGCCCGGCAGACCGTATTCGTCACGGTGATAGGATCCGGTAAGGTTGAGGCTGATAGCGTCGGTCACATCGTAGATGACCTTTCCTCCGACATCCCCTCTCCGGAAGTCTTCGTTGTCCCTGTATCCGCTTGTTGCGTCATAGCTGCCGGTCAAAGAGGCCGCGATTTTCTCGGTCCCGCCGCCGACAGAGGCTTTGGCCCCGTTGCGCCCGTAACTTCCGCCGACGCCGCCGATCATGGCCGAAGGTTTTCCCTCAGGGGATTTGGTGATGATATTGATCACTCCACCAACCGCGTTGTCCCCGTACAGGACGCTTCCGGTGCCCCGGACGATCTCCAAGCGCTCCACCTGATCCAGAGGGATCTGGGTCCAATCGACACCGCTCAGATCGATCTCGTTGACCCGTCTCCCGTCAACCAGGACGAGGGTGTTGAAGGGCGCTGTCTCCCCGAATCCACGGAGGTCCACCTGGGCGGCCTTTCCGTTTCCCAGGAGATCTCTCACCACGATCCCTTCCTGTGACCGGAGCAGATCGGCCACGGTCATCGTCTCCCAGTTCTCTATGTCCTTCTCGGTGATGACGGTGACGTTGCCCGGGACCTTCCGGATCTCTTCCTGCCGTCTCGTCGCCGTTACGACAACCTCGCGAAGTACGGGGACCTCCGACTTCTCATCGGGCTCCTGGGCCGGAGAGGGTGTGGAATCCAGGGCCAGCGCGAGGCTCCCTGCACAGGCGAGTGCCAGGAGGCCCCTTGCAAGGGATTTCGGACTCCTGCCGTGCCGTGAAGGGTGGGCGGGTCGGGCCGTCGATTTCGGCGGACGTGTGGGGTTGTGCGATGGCTTCATGTTCTGTTCCTCCTTTTTCGAGTTTTACACTGTCC
Source organism: Deltaproteobacteria bacterium (assembly GCA_019308905.1). NCBI lineage: Bacteria > Pseudomonadati > Myxococcota > Myxococcia > Deltaproteobacteria bacterium. Next base: position 87,544 of record JAFDHF010000002.1, on the reverse strand, counting down.
TGCACGGAGCCGGAGAGATTCCTCCCACTGAGGGCGGATGAACCATCCGGCTGGGTACGACCGGTCGAAGATTCGGGCAGAGGAGTTTGACAACAGGAGAGAGTTGGCGGCGATTTCAGAAAAAGAAAGCCTGATCCCCGACGAAGATCAGGCTTTCTCTGTTGGCCCACTCCATTTTCCCACTCCTCGAGGAATCTTCATGGAGAAACGCCTTGGGCAGGTTTTCTGGCTCGTGGATCGTCCTACTCACCACGCCTTCCCGCTCCGCTCACGCGGAACAGTGGCACTCTGTGTGGCTTTCGTCCCCACTCACAGCGGCGGGTCCGCGACGGCTTCCAACCGTCTTCCCTACACCCAAAGCATCCGCTTACCTTGTCACACCCATATCATATACTGGGCGGACTCTCTTGTCAACAATTTTCTTGGGGACATTCCCTAGGCACGCCCCAGTGAAGTCATCTGAAATGGCAAGCCACAATGGATCCGTTTGCCCTCGGTTCGAGGGGGGGGTCCTCTCTTGAGCAGAGATCCTTTCGTATGGGGCATCTCGTGTGGAAACGGCATCCCGAAGGCGGGTTGATCGGGCTCGGAACGTCTCCTTCAAGAAGGATCTTTTTCCTTTTCACTTTCGGGTTGGGAATAGGAGCGGATCCCACGAGTGCTTCCGAATATGGATGGACAGGATCGTTGTACAGGGTCTCTCCATCGGCCAATTCAACGATCTTGCCGAGGTACATCACCGCAACCCTGTCGCTTACGTGGTGGACCACTCTCAGGTCATGGGAGATAAAGAGATATGTCAGCCCGAGCCTCAACTGAAGATCCACAAGCAGATTGACGACTTGTGCTTGGATAGAAAGATCGAGTGAGGAGATGGGTTCATCGGCGATTATCAGTTTGGGATTCAGGGCCAGGGCCCTTGCTATTCCGATTCTCTGCCTCTGGCCGCCGCTGAACTCCTGGGGATAGCGGTTCGACTGGTCCGGTCTCAGCCCCACCAGTTCCATCAGTTTCAGAACCTTCTCTTGTCTCTCCCTTTTGTTGGCGACCAGCTTGTGGACAATGAAGGGCTCCGCCAGTATACTGGAGACTTTCTTTCTCGGATCAAGGGATGAAAAGGGGTCTTGAAAGATGATCTGCATTTCCCGCCTGAGATGCCTCATCTGCTTCCTGCCGAACTCCAGGATGTTCCGGCCTTCAAAGTAGATACTCCCTGTTGTAGGTTCTTCAAACCTCAGAATGAGTCTCCCCAGGGTGGATTTGCCGCATCCGCTTTCACCGACGAGCCCCAGTGTTTCGCCTCTCATTATTGAAAGGGAGACCCCGTCGACGGCCTTGACCGCGGCCCGGGTCCTCGAAAAAAGGCCGTGCTGGACCGGGTAATGCTTTCTCAGGTCCCTCAAGACTACCAGGCTGGTTTCTTCCCGTTCCTTCATCGATCGGCCGATGCCCTCCAACATCTGACAAGATGCCCTGGTTTGTGTTCGACCAATTCCGGCTCGCTTTCAAGACACTGCCTTGAACGCAAGAGGCAACGATCCTGAAACCTGCATCCGGTCGGCAATTCCAGCAGGTTCGGTACAACACCGGGAATCGCCCTGAGTTTCTGTTTGCGCCCCTGCCCCTTTGTGGACATGGGAATAGAGTTCAGCAGACCGCGTGTATACGGGTGCAATGGGTCTTCGAAAAGGGAGACGACGTCACAGTACTCAACCACGTTCCCCGCATACATGACCGCCACGTGCTGCGCCGTTTCGGCCACGATCCCCAAGTCGTGAGTGATCAGTATGACAGACATGCCGATCTGTTCTTTGAGGGTGTTGATGAGGGCCAGAATCTGCGCCTGAATGGTCACATCCAAGGCCGTCGTGGGCTCGTCGGCGATCATCAAGTGGGGATTGCACGAAAGGGCCATTGCGATCATGACCCTCTGCTGCATCCCGCCGCTCATCTGGTGGGGATAGTTCTTCAATCGGGCTTCAGGTGCCGGAATACCCACGAGGCGAAACATCTGGACGGTTTTTTCGAGGGCGTCCCTCTTGGATAGGTGCTGGTGGAGCTGGATCACCTCGGCAACTTGGTCTCCCACCTTGATGACGGGATTGAGCGATGCCATGGGCTCCTGAAAGATCATGGATATCTTGTTCCCCCTGATCCTGCGCATCTCCAATTCGTCCAATTTCGCCAGATCCTCACCTTCAAAAACAATGGTGCCCCCCACCTGCCTCCCGGGCTTTGGAATCAGTCTCAAGACCGACAGGGCAGTCACGGATTTCCCGCATCCGGACTCACCTACAATACCTAGGGTATCTCCCTTGTCGAGGGAGAGACTCGCCCCGTCCACGGCCCTTATGACACCCTTGTCCGTGAAGAAATAGGTTTTCAGTTCGCTGATCCTTAGCAGTTCGGCCATGACTTAGGAGTAGAAATCCCCGCCCCCGGTCGGAGCAAGGGACAGAGCCAGAAATGCAACCTGGGGCGAATCGCAGGAAAGACGCCGGAATCCCGTGCATGAAACCACAAGTGATGGAATTTCACCGGTCCTGCCGCATCGTTTTCCAATCAGCCGTGTTCCGTCTCCCTATTCTGTTTTTCTTGGACACCCAAGTCCGGTCTCCCCTCGAGAAACCGCTCCAACCCTTCCACCACCTCCACCAGCTCTTCCCGGGGGATGCCGACAACGAGTTCTTCGTCTCGAATCTTGGTGAAGAGCCTGAGTCCAAAGCATCCCAGGGAGTAGTGGACCTGACCGCGGAGCAAGGGGGCCGCAATGACGCTGGAGCACGTGGATGGGCCCGTCAAGCCGGGGACGGTGTGGCCGGTCCTGAAGTTGGCACCCCTCAACAACAGCAGTGCCTGTCTGGGCAGGCAGCTGACGACCACCACCTGCCCGCCGAACCGGTCCGAGAATGGAACCCTATCCAACGGAGCATAGGTGATTACGGAAACAGTACCGGTGGGTACGATCTCATACCCCGAAAGGAGGCGTCTGAAGGCTCCGGGGGACCCGACCAGTCCGCGGCCGTTTTCACCGGCGTTGTGCTCACCGGTGATCAACCCTTCGAAGGGTGGAGCCAACCCGAGATAGTAGTTGCCGTTTCTGCAAGACTGGTTTTCCAGGGTCGTGTAAAAGGGGCGATCCTCCTCACGGACCGTATCGATAAACTCGCAGGCCTTTTGCTCGCCTTTGAATCTTTCCACCCCCTCGGGAGAGCGGTCGGAGAGGGCAACGACCACGGGTTTTTTCTCAAGGCAGAGCGTATCCTGCAATTTTCGACAAAGACGTGCTTCCACAGCCTCTCAGCCTCCTTTCTGCTTCAGAGCCGCTAGCACTTTTTCGGCTGTTATCGGCAGTTCCCTGATCCTGACACCAGTTGCGTCGTAAACGGCGTTCGCTATGGCAGCGGCCGTGGGAACTATGGCCGCCTCTCCCACACCCTTGGCCCCGAACGGCCCGTAAGGGTCATTCGTCTCGACAAGAATGGTCTCTATACCAGGAGTGTCCATAGTAGTGGGGAGCTTGTAGTCCCCGAGGTACCGGTTCGCCACCGCTCCATCCTGCCAGATGATCCTCTCAGAGAGAGCCATTCCTATGCCCTGAACGATCGCCCCTTCGAACTGCCCCTCGACGGCACAGGGATTTATCGCTTTTCCCACATCGTGAGCCGCAATCACCCGTATGACGGTCACCTGTCCTGTTTCACGATCGACTTCGACCTCTGCTACCTGGGCCCCGAACACCCAGGTGGGGCAGATGTTCCCGTACCCGGTTTCACGGTCAGAGGGCTTGCTCACCGGGTCCACATAGCAGCTGCTTGCTACGACGGGCACCCCCATGGGAAAGGCGGAGGCCCGGTCAAACATGGGCAACGCGGCGGCCTGGGCAACGGTGACGTATCTGCCGGGATTCGATCTCACGTAGATTCTCCCATCTGCCACCTCGAGTTCTTCTTTTCCCACTCCCAGCATGGAAGAACCCCTTTTCAGGAGTTCGTCTTTCGCCTTCCTCGCGGCGATTCTGACGGCGTTGCCGGCCACGAATGTCTCCCGTGATCCCCGAACGCCCTGGGTCGAGGGGGTGATGGCCGTGTCCCCTGCGTGGATTCTCATGGCCTCCATGGAGACGCCAATTTCCTCTGCGGCGATCTGTGCGAGGACAGTGTCAGAGCCCTGCCCGACATCCGGAACGCCGGTCAGCAGATCCACGGACCCGTCTTCCTCGACCTTGATGAAGGCCGACGAGAAATTGCCGCCGTGGGCGCTGATACCCCCGCCCCCTGTATGGATCATCCCTGCCATTCCCATCCCGCGGAGCTTCGGGCCCTTCCCGACTTCGTGCTTTGTTTTTTCCCCGTCCTTCCAGCCTGCCGCGGCCGTGCTCTTTTCGAGGCATTCGGTAAAGCCGCAGCTCACGTATCTCGCTCCTGCAACGGTCACATCACCCTGCCTGTTGGCGTTGAGGAGCCGGAGCTCGAGTTTCCCCATCCCCAGCTCTTCTGCGATTTCATCCATCTGCGATTCGATGGCAAAGGTGATTTGGGGATTGCCGTAACCGCGGAAAGCCCCGCCCCAGACCTTATTGGTGAACACCACCATGCCGTCGATCTCCACGTTTGGGACACGATAGAGACCGGTGATCTTCGAGCCCGCGCTGGTTGTCACGGCGAGTCCCTGATCATTGTAAGCGCCGCCGTCCGTAAGGATTTCCACCTTTCTGGCCAGGAGTTCTCCCGTTTCTTTGACGCCGGTCTTGAGCTTGATTATCATTGGATAGCGGATCCGGTCCGATACCAGCTCCTCTGGTCTGGTCTTGACGATCCTGACGGGTCTCCCGGTTTTCTGGGCCAGCAAGACACAGACCGGATCCACCGAATCCATCGACTGGCGGCTCCCGAATCCTCCGCCGATGAAAGCCTTGCGCACGCGAATCTTTCCGACAGGCATGTCGAGCACCCGAGACATGATATCCCGGAGAACATGGGGAAACTGGGTCGTAGACCAGAGTGTGACCCGCCCTTGCATGTCGAACTCAGCCAAGGCGCCCCGTGTCTCCATACAGCAGTGGGCAACACCTGTTGTCCTGAAAGTCGACTCAAAAACACGGAAGGCCCTTGCAAAGCCCTCTTCGACGTCTCCGAAAACCTTGTGAACCTCTCCGGAGATGTTTCTTGGCTTGTCCTCATGAACGAGCGGCGCCTCGGGTTCCAATGAGGATTCTGGATCGAAGACAGCGGGAAGGGGTTCGAACTGAACTCTGATCAGGGAACAGGCCTCCCTGGCTGTTTCTTCGCTTTCGGCGGCAACGGCGGCTATCTCATCTCCCACGTAACGGACCTTGTCCAGACACAGGGGCCGCTTGTTCGCCTGCGCGATCTGGAACCCCAGGAAGGTGTCCGGGATGTCTCTCCCGGTAATGACGGCTTTCACGCCGGGGAGGCGTTTTGCCCGGGCCGTGTCGACATCGAGGATCCTGCCGTGGGGAATGGGGCTCCTCAGCATCGCACCATGCAGCATGTTTGGGCGATGGAGGTCAGGGATGTATTCTCCATGGCCGGTCACCTTTTCCACAGCATCGAGTCTCGTCACGCTCTTCCCGACGACGTGATACCCTGTCACATTCTCTTTCATTTCTGGCTATTCCCCGTCTTGGACGCCGCAATCACGGCTTCGATGATTTTTGTATAACCCGTGCAACGACAGATGTTCCCCGCGAGTCTGAAGGAGATTTCCTCCCTGGTAGGCGAGGGGTTTTTCTGGAGCAATGCCTTTGAAGCCATGACCATCCCTGGGGTGCAGAATCCACACTGGATGGCCCCCCTGTCCACGAATGCCTTTTGAACCGGGTCCAACTCCCCCTCTCTCGCAAGGCCTTCGATTGTCACTACAGACCTACCTTCGACCTCGACTGCGAGAATCAGACAGGAGTTTACGGCCAGGCCGTCCAGGATCACCGTGCATGCGCCGCAGTCCCCTGTTTCACATCCCCGATGGGTACCGGTCAGATGCAGGACGTCTCTTAGAACCTGCAAGAGGGTCCAATGGGGTTCCACGGCTATGCTGACTTTCTCTCCGTTCAAGTGGAAAGCGATGGGTTTCATGAAGTCCTCTCCCCTCTGCTTGCTGCTCCGGCCCAAGCCTGCCCGAGCGCCCTTCTGACATTGACCTTCACCATCTCGTACCTATAACTGTCCGTGGACCTCATATCGGTAATCGGCCGGGAGCGGTCTGCCGCCATCGAAGCAATCTCCCGGACGACACTCTCCGAGAATCCCTCTTGAACGAGGAGCCTCTCCCCGTCCGGAACCCTTATGGGTGTGGGAGCCACGGCCCCCAGGGCAATCCTCGCCTGGAGGACGTTCTTCCCGCTATCATCCATGCTGATACTCACGGCTGTGCCGACTATGGCGAGATCCATGGCGCGGCGGGTTCCATGCTTCAGATACACGGCCGAGAAACGCCCTGAAGGCTTGGGGACCAGGATGGACGTTACGATCTCCCCGGGGGAGAGCACGGTTTGGCCGGGGCCCGCGAAAAACCCATCCAGGGGAAGAGCTCGATACCCATTGGGGCCCTTGATCTTCACCTTCGCGTCCATGACCATCAGCATGGGAGCCATGTCTCCAGAAGGAGAGGCCCTGCAGATGTTCCCGGCAACGGTGGCACGGTTGCGCACCTGCTCGGAACCGATGGTCCGCACAGCCATCAGCAGGCCTGCCCATTTGCTTTCCGTCGTGATCCAACCCTCGAGTGCCGAAAGGGTCACGTTGGCTCCTATGGCCAGGTTTCCCTTCGGATCCAGAGAGATCTCCGCGAGTTGAGGGATCGACTTTATGTCCACGATGAGATCCGCGTTCAAGACGCCCTTCTTCATCTGCACAATCAGGTCGGTTCCTCCAGCGAGAATCCTTGAATCTCCGTCCCTGTCGGCCAGCAATCCGATGGCGTCGTCCAACCTCGTCGGCCGCTCATAATCGAACCTCGGCAGTCTCAGCATCATAATCTCCTCGTATCCTTATCTCCTTGACCCGCCTCCAAGGAGATTGCCTATTCCATCTCCCACGAAGGTGAAGGCCATTACGACGACGAATATCGCGGCTCCCGGCACGATGGCGAGCCAGGGTGCCGTGTCCAGGTATGGATAGCCCATCCTGAGCATGGTGCCCCATGCGGCCTGGGGTGGCTGAACCCCGACACCGAGGAAACTGAGAGCGGCTTCGGCGAGGATGGCGTATCCCAGAGAAAGCGTTACCTGGACGATAAGAGGCATCGCGATGTTAGGGAGAATATGACTCAAGATGATCCTGGTATTGGAAGCACCGAGACCCCTTGAAGCCTGGATGTACTCGAGCCCGCGGACCGCCAGCACCTGTCCTCGTGCCAATCGGGCGAACTGAGGGATGTAGACGATTCCGATGGCGATGGCCGTGTTGACGAGTTTCGCCCCCAGAGCTGCGGCTATGGCGAGGGCTAGTACCAGGGAGGGAAAGGCCAGGATGGCGTCCATCAGCCGCATCAGTACCGTGTCGATCCATCCGCCCCAGTAACCTGTTATGAGTCCGATCAGGAGTCCCACGCCGAGGGAGATCGATACGGACCCGACCGAAACGCTCAGCGAGATCCTCCCGCCGTAGATGATCCGGCTCAGGAGGTCTCGACCGAGATCGTCGGTTCCCAAAAGATGGCGGGTATTCGGGGGCTCCAGCATTGCAGAGAGATCGACGCCGAGGGGATCGTAAGGGGAGAGCAGGGGTGCCGCGATGGCGGCGACGGTTACCACCACAAGAACCGCTATCCCGCAAACCAGCAGGGGAAAACGCCTGAAAAGGGGGAGAACGTTTGTCCTCCACCCGAACAGCTTCCCGACTCTCTCGGTGATCATGGTCACTGCTTCCATCGCGGGTCCTATCTGAGCCTTATCCTTGGATCCAAGAACGAGTAAAGGATATCGACGACCAGGCTACTCAAAAGCATAGAGATCGCCATAACCAGAACGATCGCCTGTACCGGGGGGAAATCGCGCATGAAGATCGATTTGACCGCCAATTGGCCGACGCCCGGCTGGGCAAAGATCGTTTCTGTCACCACGGCGCCACCCATCAGGCGCCCCAACTGGAGGCCGAGAATAGTGACAACAGGGATAAACGCATTCTTGAGGGCGTGATGCCATAGAACCCTTCTCTCGGAAAGGCCCTTGGCTCTAGCCGTGCGGATGTAAGGGCGTTCGAGCACGTCGATCATTCCGGCCCTGATCATGCGCATTGCCGACGCACTGAGCCACATACCGAGGGTGAAAGCCGGCAGAACCATGTGCAGGAGATTCTGGACCACGCTCTCCCTGAGGGGAACATAGCCCGATGCCGGTAGTAGATGGAGGCTGACGGCAAAGGCATAGATCAGCAAGATTCCCAGCCAGAAGGAAGGCATTGAGATACCGATTGTGGCAAACGCGCTGCCCATAACATCTATCCAGGAATTGGGGCGCACTGCGCTGGCAACGGCAATGGGCAGAGCTATCATGATCGAGACGCAGAAGCCGAGCAGGGTCAGCTCGATCGTTACAGGGAGCCGCTGGACCAATGCCTCGCTCACGGGCTGTCTGGTCTGAATGGAACGGCCGAAGTCTCCGGAGAGACATCGGGTCAGCCATTGGAGGTACTGCTTGTGGAGAGGTTGGTCGAGGCCTAGTTCGGCCCTCAAGGCCTGGATCATCTCAGGGGTGCTCTCCTCTCCCAGCATCACCGTGGCCGGGTCACCGGGGAGGAGGTGGACGAGCAGGAAGACGATGATGCTGATGAGCAGCAGAACCGGGACTGCTACAAAGAGGCGGCGGATGATGTAATTCAGCATGGCATAGAACTCTCCAGGCTCCTTGGGCCGGTCTCCGACCGGGCATCCGTTCTCCCTCCCCTTCTGGCTGGTGCGAGAGGGGAAGGGAGAACATGGGTAAGGGCCGTCGTCAATAGGTGTCCTTGACGGCCCTTGCGCCTTTCTGGACCGAGTGCATGAATGTCAGGCCTTACCTGCTGAGCCAGACCGTCTTGAACCGCAGCTTTCCATCCGGGTAGAGGACAAAGTTCTGCACCTTCGCGCTGACGCCTGCCCGGCGAGGATAGTAGTAGACGAATATCTGGGGCGCATCTCGGATAATGATGTCCAGGGCTTCGCTGTAATACCTCTTGCGTTCAGCGTGGTTCAGCGATTCCCTGGCCTTGTCCAGAAGCTCCGTCACCCTCGGGTCGGCATAGCCGGTCCAATTGGCCGAACCCTTGGGGTGAAACTGCCTGTACAGGTTCGTATCGGGCTCGGGATAGCCTGACCAGAGGCCGTAGTTTCCCTCGTAGGTCTTCTCCAGCATCACTTTCAGATGGAGGGCACCTTCGAGCTGGACGATCTTGGTTTCGATCCCGACCCTCTTGAGCTGCGCCTGCATGACCTGAGCAACCTGGACATCGATAGGCGAGATCTTCGTGTACATCGTGAACTTGAACCCTTTTGGCTTCCCTCCCTCTCGCAGTTTCTCCCTCGCCTTGTTCAGGTCGCAGGTGTACCTGAAGTCGTTCGGGTCGTAGGCCCATGAAACCGGGGCGATCGGGCCATGTCCCACGATGCCCGTCTTGTAGAAGAGGTGCTCCCAGATCGCCTCCCTGTCTACGGCATAGGCGACAGCCTGGCGGAGGGCCTTGTTGTTGAAGGGCGGTTTTGTGCAGTTGAGGCGCAACGCGTTGAAACCGAAGCTGGGGACCTCATACAAGAGCAGGTCCTTGCTTCTCTTGACCCCCTTCACATCCTTGGGTAGGACATCGTCGATTACGTCGAGAGCGCCGCTCTTCAAGTTGGTGAGCTTTACTGCCTGGTCCGGAATGGGCTTGAATACGACCCTGTCCAGGTAAGGGAGTCCCTTCTCCCAGTATCCTTCGAACCTCTTCAGGGTCAGATGGTCATCCCTCACCCATTCGGCGAACTCAAAAGGACCGGTTCCCACAGGATGCCGGCCGAACTCGTCGGGCCCCATCTTCTTGAAAGCGGTCGGGGAGATCATGAACCCCGCCCTGTCGGTCAATCCTGCAAGCAAGGGGCTGAAGGGATACGCGAGGTTAAGCTTGACCGTGTAGGCATCCAGTACTTCAACGGATTTGATTGCAGATATCTCGCCCCTGGCGCGTGACTTCGTCTTGGGATCGAGCACCCGTTCCAGGTTGAACTTCACGGCCTCCGCATTGAACTCTGTTCCATCGTGGAATTTGATACCTTTCCGGAGCTTGAATATATAGGTCTTTGGATCAGGGGTCTTCCACGATTCGGCAAGCTCCGGGACTATATTCAGGTCTTTGTCATAGGTGACAAGGGTGTTGTAGAGGTTTTGCAAGAGCTGGCGATCGACGTAGCTGCTCGACCTGTGAGGGTCGCCGGTGACTATTTCATGGTAGACGCTGGCTCTGAGCGTGCCCCCGTACCTCGGATTCGCACCGGAAGTGCTCAACGGTACTACCATGAGAGCGAGAAAAAGCACAGAGACTATTAGAACGCCCTTCTTGTTCATTTGGAGTCCTCCTTTCTACGCAATATTCTTGATTGAACCCCGCGTAAAGCCGTGCCGGAGTACTGCCGGCCTGCCGTTGGCGAAAGGCAGGCCGGCATGGAAGGCAACTTCAAGATCGAGCCCGTTGGTCCCTTTTCTCTCGAGTCGTGTACCAAAACACTCTCCTCCTGTGCCCTACAACAACAGAAAGCTATGCCTGGGTCATCTGCCCGTGGAAGCAGCCCGGTCTTTCTCCCCGGTCTGAAGACGGGATGGTTCTTCTTCCTTTTCCAAGATGGCAACGATCTCTTTGACGAATCTCTCCAGATGGGCGCGGACCAGTTTTCCCGCCCTTTTGCTATCCCTCTGGACAACAGCGTCCAATATCTCCCGGTGAGGTCCAGCCACATCCTTCGACCTGTCGGGATGGCGGCGTGTCACGGCCCTGAACCTCCGGACCCGATCGTAGATGTTTTGAAGAAGCTCGACGAGCTCCTTGTTGTCGGAAGCCTTCCATATGCTGGAATGAAAGCGAACATGGGCCTTCTCATATTCAGGGTAGTTCCCCTCACGATAGAACTTGGCGATGAGACGCAAGCACTGCTCAAGGTCTCGATAGTCGCTCTCCCTGAGGTTCGGGACCGCTTGCTGAACCGCCAGTTCTTCCAAGACGCTCTGAATCGTAAACAGATTCTCAAGCTCTTTCTTGCTGATGTTTCTCACACGGGCCATGGTACGGGGGATGATCTCGACGAAGCCGATCCGCTCCAGGTACCTCAATGCCTCTCTGACCGGGGTGTTGCTTACCGAGTATTTCGTGGCCAGTTCGTTCTCCTTCAGCCGGTCTCCCGGTTTGTAGCGACCATTGAGGATATCTTCCTGAACGTCCCTGGCGATGGTTTCCCAGATCTGTCTGTAAGAGTACACCTTGATGTCTCTCCCTGTAAGAATTCTGGAATTAGGATTCGGATGTGCCCCGACCTAGAACTCTCAGGAGCCATGATTGTACAGAGTGTATTCTGTTTAATGTATCATGTCAAGAAAAATATCATCACGAAGGGGTCCACGAAGGGGTCAAGTCTCGTTTTGAGTCTTTTGGTGAGCTTGGAGCGTTTTCCCCGGGGGAGGAATTGGCACGGCCATACTGCACAGGCCGGTTCTTGACGGTCGTTCGGAGGGGCCTTTCGAGATCCGCAAGTAGGTGAGGATCGCAAAGGTGGCCGTTCCCTGACTTCGCAGGAGTGCGTCTTCCTCGAGGCATGCGAGGGCCAAGGTCGTTTTCCAGTCCAAGCGCCATAGGGATCCTGCTTCTGATTTTCAAATCGGGGACTCACGGGGCGCCGCCTGGGGCCGGGCTGGGAAAGAGCAAAATTCTGGTGGTTGAAGGTGCTTTGTTGCAGGAAGCAGGCTATAATTAATGGTAGCAACGAAAGCCGGGTAGGGGGAAATCTCCAAAATTGTCCCAGGATAACGGTATGGTATTACTGTTGTTGTGGGTTTCAAGCATGTCGTATCGAAATGGAAAGGAGGATTCAAGTGTTTTGTTTTCAATGCCAGGAAACAGCCGGGAATCGAGGGTGTACCGTTAAGGGCGTATGTGGCAAGCCGGAGGAGACCGCCGATCTTCAGGACCTGCTTATCTACGTGTGCAAAGGAATCTCGGTCTATGGTGAAAAGTTGAAGGAGGCGGGTCCTGTGGACAAGAAGGCGGCCCGCTTCGTGTGCAGGGCGCTTTTTACCACCATCACCAACGCCGCTTGGGACGATGATGTGATCATCGACAGGATCGAAGAAGGCCTTAAGGTTCGGGACGCTGTCAAGGAAAAGGTCAAAAACGCATTGCCTGGAGCGCTTCCTGATTGCGCCACCTGGTTCGTAGAGAACAGAAAGGCCATCCTGGCCAAGGCTCTGTCTGATGAAGTCCGCATCAGCACCGCCGAAAACGAGGATGTTCGCTCCCTCAGAGAACTACTCATCATCGGGTGCAAAGGAATCGCAGCTTATGCCGATCATGCTGCCATTCTGGGTCACGAGAAGGATGATATTTACGGCTTTCTCATGGAGGCTCTGGCATCCACCACCAGGGACCTCTCAACGGATGATATGATCGCCATGGTCCTTAAGGCGGGAGAGGTGGCTGTAAGTACCATGGCCCTCCTGGATGAGGCCAATACGACTGCCTACGGCGACCCTGAGATCACGGAGGTCGACATCGGCACCAGAACCAACCCCGGCATCCTGATCTCAGGCCACGACCTGAAAGACATGGAAGAATTGCTCAGGCAAACCGAAGGAACGGGTGTGGATGTTTACACCCACGGGGAAATGCTGCCGGCCAATTACTATCCGGCCTTCAAAAGGTATGAGCATTTCGTGGGCAACTACGGCGGGTCGTGGTGGCATCAGAACAAGGATTTCGAATCCTTTAACGGCCCCATCATCCTGACCACCAACTGCCTGATTCCAATCAAGAAGGAAAACACCTATCTGGACAGGCTGTTTACTACAGGCGTGGTCAACTACCCCGGGGCCAAACACATCGCGGACAGGCCGGAAGGCGGGGCAAAGGACTTTTCTCCGGTGGTTGCGCTGGCAAGAACCTGCAAATCTCCGGAAGAGATGGAATCCGGCAAGATCGTGGGTGGCTTTGCCCATAACCAGGTCTTGGCTCTGGCCGACAAGGTGATCGGAGCCGTGAAGTCAGGGGCCATCAAACGCTTTGTTGTCATGGCCGGTTGCGACGGCCGCCAAAAGGCCCGGAGCTACTACACAGAGATAGCCGAAAACCTGCCCGGAGATACGGTGATTCTCACCGCCGGATGTGCGAAGTACCGTTACATCAAGCTGGCCCTGGGAGAGATCGACGGCATTCCGCGCGTGCTGGATGCCGGCCAGTGTAACGACAGCTATTCTCTGGCGGTGATAGCCATGAAGTTGCAGGAGGCATTCGGGCTTCGGGAGATCAATGAACTCCCTATTTCCTACGACATTGCCTGGTATGAACAGAAAGCAGTGGCCGTGTTGCTGGCCCTGCTCGCCCTTGGGGTCAAGGGTATTCGCCTTGGACCGACCCTGCCGGCTTTTCTGTCTCCCAACGTGGCCAAGGTGCTGGTAGAGAAATTCAACATCAAACCCATTGGAACCGTGCAGGATGACATCCAGGCAATGATGAAGGGAGAATAGCATGGTTTGATGTTGATACAATGGGGCCGGCGGGTCAAATCTCGTCTTGAGTCTTAATGACAATCGGCATGCAGGGTGGGGTAGACCCGGGCTGTCGGAGTGGGGCTGTTTCGTATCACCGGTCGAAACGCCTTCTCGAGATCGGCCTCGCAAGAGGGTCTGTTTGCGTTCCGCCTCGCGGATCCAGGTCGATTTTGCCGACCTAGCGGATCATCTCTTTGAATTCGTCCTCTGTGATGGTGGGGATTCCGAGCTCCCGGGCCCGATCGAGCTTTGACCCGGGGTTGGCTCCCACGATGAGATAGTCCACCTTCTTGCTCACCGCGGAGGCCGTCTTCCCTCCTAGGGATTCTATCAGTTCCCTGGCCGCTTCTCGTCCCATGGAGGCCAGGGTTCCGGTTATGACAAAGGTCTTGCCCTTCAGCTTCTCTCCGGCAGGCTTGGCCGCTTCCTCGATCTTCAGGCCTGCCCTGTCCAGTCGTCTCAGAACCTCCATGTTCTTGGGGTCCTGGAAGAAGCTCACCACGCTCCTGGCAACTTCAGGGCCGATCTCTTTGATGGCCAGCAACTCCTCTTCGGTGGCCCTGGAGAGCCTCTCGAGGGATCCGAACTCCTCGGCCAGAACCTCTGCAAGGTGTTCTCCCACATGGCGGATGCCGAGACCGTAAAGAAACCTGGCCAGAGGCCTTGACTTGCTCTTTTCCAGGGCGTCCATGATATTCTGTGCCGATTTGTCGGCCATCCTCTCAAGGGATGCCAGGTCCTCGTGGGTAAGGCTGTAGAGGTCGGCTATGTCTTTTACCAGCCCCCTGTCGACCAACTGATCCACAAGCTTGGTCCCCAGTCCGTCTATATCCATGGCCCGCTTTGAGGCGAAGTGTTTGATACTCCCCTTGAGCTGAGCTGGACAGGACAATCTTATACACCGGTGAGCCGCTTCTCCCGGGAGTCGAACCACATCCCCCCCGCAGACCGGGCATTTGTCGGGTATCTTGTAAGGGACCTCTTTCCCCGTACGGCGGTCCTTCTTCACCTCCACCACTTCAGGGATCACATCGCCGGCTCGCTGGACCACCACGGTGTCTCCAATGCGGACGTCCTTGCGGTCGATTTCGTCCTGGTTGTGGAGTGTCGCGTGGCTGATCTGGGCACCCCCCACCCACACCGGCTCCAGCCGGGCCACGGGGGTGACGACACCGGTTCTTCCTACAGAGGGACTGATGTCGAGCACTCTTGTCACTGCCTGGTGAGCGGGGAACTTGTAAGCCAGAGCCCAGCGAGGACTGCGTGAGACCTCGCCCAGGGCGGCCTGAAGATCGAGGCGGTTGACCTTGATCACCACACCATCGATCTCATAGGGGATGGTCGGCCTCTCTTCCGCGATACGGTTGTAGAAATCTATAGCCTCGTCGATCCCCATACATCTGGCAATCCGGCCTATGTTGACCCGCAAGCCCCACTCGGGAATCGTGTGGAGAAACTCCCAGTGGGTTTCAAACTCCACACCCCTGACAACCCCCATGCCGTAACAGAACATCTTGAGAGGCCTCTCTGCTGTGATCCTCGAATCCAACTGCCGCAGGGAACCGGCGGCAGCGTTCCTGGGATTCGCAAAGGTAGGCTCTCCACTCTCCTCTCGTTTCCTGTTGAGCGCCTTGAAATCCTCTATCTCCATATAGACCTCGCCTCTGATCTCGATGAGTTCCGGAATGGGGAGGTCTCCCTCCCGGAGAATCAGAGGGATTGTCTTGACTGTTCGGAGGTTTTGCGTCACGTCCTCTCCGGTATACCCATCCCCCCGAGTCGAACCCACTGTGAGGCGCCCCGCCTCATAGACGAGTTCCACGGCCAGTCCGTCGATCTTGGGTTCGACCACATACTCGATCTCTTCCTGGGTTCCGAGAAGCCGCTTGAGGCGTTCGTCGAACTCCCGGACTTCCCCCTCGTTCATCCCATTGGCGAGACTCAGCATGGGAAGCCTGTGGGTTACCGTTTCGAAGACCTCAAGGGGTGGTGCCCCGACTCGCTGGGTAGGAGAATTCGGATCGTAGAGCTCGGGATACTCCCTTTCAAGCTCCTCCAGGCGCCGCATCATCTGGTCATACTCGGCGTCCGATATCTCAGGGGAGTCCAAGACATAGTAACGGTAGTTGTGGTGAGCGATGGTCTTTCGGAGTTCCTCGACTTCTTGGCGAACCGACTCAGGGACCACGGTCCTTCCTCCCTCTTTGAACAGCCTCATTGTAAATGGGAGGGAAATCTTTGTCAATCCAAGACAAGAGGTCTTGGCCCCACTGTCCGGCAGCAAGGCGACGCGGCTCAAGTTGCCAGGGTATACACCTTTATATATCGGTATGTTAATATATATAGACTGCTAAAGAACATTCAGTTGTAGGGTATAAGCCTTTATTCTGATAGGAGTTTTCTCTCAGACAGATTGATCTTTGGAAAACTTCCAGGAAATTCGCAGAAATAGGGAAAAAACTGCTTGACAATGGAGCGAAAAACCGCTATCTAAAGAAGAGTGGCCCAGAGTGGCTCTTTGTGGAGCGTTGTGGATGGCAGCCGAGCGTCCCAGGGCCAACAAAGCCTGTTCGGTCGTGAACATGTTTCGTGGTAAATACGAACATACCATCGATTCCAAGGGAAGGGTCAAGCTCCCCTCCAGGTTCTGGGATGTGCTACAGGAAAGGTACGATGAAAATCTGATTATCACAAATCTCGACGGCTGTCTGTCCGCATATCCCCTTGAAGAATGGAATCGTGTAGAAGAGAAGATCGACGCCCTTCCCGGTATGAAGCAGGAGGTGCGCCGTTTCAAGCGCTTCTTTCTCGGCAGCGCCGTCGACTGCGGAGTCGACAGACAGCACCGCATTCTTATTCCTCCATCCTTGAGGCAGTTTGCCGGACTCAAGAGGGACATCGTGCTGGTGGGGCTGATCAATAGATTCGAGATATGGGCAAAAGACAGACTGGACCCTGAGATGAATCTGGTTCGGGACAACTTTGAAGATATCGTCGCACCCCTTGGTGAATTCGGGTTCTAGTCTCTCTTGGCTATATTGGTAGAGCGTAAAGGGGGTGGGCAGCGGAGAAGAAAAAAAGGGGACCGAGGGGGCCATGGTTTGCCACCATCCGGTTCTGGCCGAAGAGGTGATCGCCTATCTGAGATGCGGGGCCGGAAAGAGGTATGTGGACTGTACCTTGGGGGGGGGTGGCCACGCGGCCCTGATTCTGGAGAGGACTGCTCCAGACGGGAGACTTCTCGGAATCGAATGGGATGGCAAGGCGATTCGCCTGGCTAGTGAGAGGCTGAGACCGTATGGCGGGCGAGTCGTAGTGGTTCGGGAGAGTTTTTCAAATCTCGGTGCCATAGTCAAGGAGCATGACTTTGAACCGGTAGACGGTATCCTGGCAGACCTTGGAGTTTCCTCGTTACAGTTGGAAGATCCACAGCGGGGCTTCAGCTTCAGGATGGAGGGGCCTTTGGACATGAGAATGGATTCCAGAGGCGGTCAGACCGCTTCCGATCTCGTAAACAGGCTGCCTGTGAAGGAGCTTGAAAGGCTTCTGCGAGAGTATGGAGAAGAGCGATGGGCCAGGAGGATCAGCCGCCTTGTCGAGAGGCGCCGCAAGATTCGTCCCATCAGAACCACCGAGGAGTTGAGGGACATAGTCTATTCTGCCATCCCCCGGTCGTATCATCGGAGAAGGATAGATCCTGCTACCAGGACCTTCATGGCACTCCGTATCGCCGTAAATCGAGAGCTGGATAATCTGAGGGCACTCTTGGAAGAATCCATATCCGTACTGGGAAAGGGTGGGAGAATCTGTGTCATCTCCTTTCATTCCTTGGAAGATCGGATTGTAAAGCGGTTTTTCCGGGCAGGGGAAAGGGGAGATCTCTGCCCCCCACACTGGCCCAGGTGCATCTGTCCCGGAGAGAAGATACTCAGGATAGTGACGCCGAGGCCCGTGTCGCCCTCTCCCCGGGAGATCAGGCAAAACCCGCGGGCAAGAAGCGGCAAGCTACGCGTGGCTGAAAGGATCTGAGGGAAAGATTCAGAACCAGGAGGGTGTGCACATGGGTGGCGTCGTTTCCGGCTTTCTTCTTGAAAGAGGGTACTGGAACCAGGAGCGCCCAAAGAATGGATCCATCAGGAAGGGTTTCAGGACCATGTTCTTTGCCTTTCTCATTCTGGCCGCCGTGATAGTTCTGTACCTGTTTTTCGTCTCCTCGAGGGTCTGGGTCGTCAATCTCGGTTACAGGACTTCCCGAGCTCTCAGAGAACAAAAGGAGCTCCTGGAGGTCAACAGGAGACTGAGAATCGAACGTGCGACCCTTATCTCCCCTGAGAGGATCGATTTCTATGCCCGACAGAAGTTGGGTATGAGGGAACCCGAAGACAGGCAGATTCGGTTTGTTCCATGAAGAGAGACTCCGTCAACTGGTTGAGGCTCCGCATCTTTGCCGTCTTTTTCCTTTTCCTTCTTTCATTTGTTGTGGTCTTCTTGAGGGTCGTGCAGCTTCAGGTCGTGGAGAAGGAAGATCTCCAGCGGTTGGCAGAGAGGCAGCACCAGAGGGTTATCGAACTCGTGCCCCGAAGAGGGACGATCTACGATCGGAATCTCGGGGTTCTGGCCAAGAGTACGGAGATCGAATCCCTCTACGCCCATCCCAGGCAGATAGTGGATCTGTCTGAGACGGCGGGCCAAATCGCACGGGTTCTCGGCGTGAGAAGATCCGCCATCCGGAAGAAACTGAGGTCCAGGCAGTCCTTTGTCTGGCTTCAGCGGAAGATCGCCCCCAAGAAGGCCGAGATGATCAGAAAACTAGAGCTCCCAGGGGTGGGTTTCGTGAAGGAGAGTCGCCGTTATTACCCAAACCTCGCTCTGGCCGCCAATGTCCTGGGGTTTGTGGGTATGGATTCCCAGGGGTTGGAGGGGATCGAGTTGCAGTACGAGCGGTACCTCAGAGGCAGCCCGCGCCTGGTCGTCCTCGAGCTTGACGCCCGTGGAAGAGAGATCGTCATCCAGGATCCTGTCTCCCCTGCCGAGCTTTCCAGCTGCAGCCTTGTTCTGACCATCGACCGGGACATACAATACATAGTCAAGAGGGCCCTCTCTCAGGCGGTCAGCAGGACAAGAGCCCGTTCCGGTATGGCCGTGGTGATGGATCCCAGGACAGGCGAGATCCTGGCCATGGCGAGCAGGCCCACATTCAATCCCAATCTGCTGAGCAACTACGATCCGAACTCGGTAAGGAATCGAGTGATCACGGATATCTTTGAGCCGGGGTCGATCTTCAAGGTATTCCTCCTCGCTGCTGCCTTGCAAGAGAGGGTGGTCAAGAGGAACGACATCTTTTTCTGTTACAACGGGGTCTAT
Organism: Deltaproteobacteria bacterium; assembly: GCA_019308905.1. Classification (NCBI taxonomy): domain Bacteria; kingdom Pseudomonadati; phylum Myxococcota; class Myxococcia; species Deltaproteobacteria bacterium. The sequence continues at coordinate 68,454 of JAFDHF010000002.1, read as the reverse complement.
CGAATCGGCAGGGAAACCATCCACGATCACAAGAAATACGGATGGCTGACCCTTCAGAAGGTCATAAAATTCTCGAGCAACATCGGGGCCACTCAAATCGGGCTCAGGGTCGGTGCGAGGCGGCTTGACCGGTACATAAGGAGTTTCGGGTTCGGTTCTCTCACCGGGGTGGACCTGCCGGGGGAGGTGCGGGGAATCGTTCGGAGTCCTGAACGGCTGAGCAAGGTGGGCCTTGCCAACAGCTCATTCGGCCAGGGAATCTCAGTGACCGCGATCCAGCTGATCTCGGCACTTTCCGCCATAGCCAACGGAGGCACCCTGATGCGCCCCTACATAGTCGATCGGATCGTCGATCCGAGGGGCAGGGTCATCAAGTATTTCCATCCCCAGGCCAGGAGGAGGGTCATCTCCCCGGAGACGAGCCTGGAAGTGACACGGATCATGAAACAGGTGGTCGAACCAGGTGGAACCGGAACCGCTGCTGCGGTCCCGGGATACGAAGTGGCTGGAAAGACCGGGACAGCCCAGAAGATCGACCGGCTCCTCAGGAAGTATGCCGATGACAGGCATATCGGATCCTTCATGGGTTTCGTGCCGGCCGATGATCCCAGGCTGGCCATCCTGGTTGTCATCGACGAACCCAAGGGCACCCCATACGGTGGGGTCGTGGCCGCCCCCGTGTTCAAGGCTATTGCCCAGCAGACCCTTCAATACCTGAACGTTCCTCCCAGCAGGGGCACCCTTGTCGCCCGGAAGGAGAAGAGACGAAAACACCCGGCCAGACCCACGAAACGGAAAACCCAACCGCAAGTAGTCCGCGGAGGCTCAGAGGGATTGATGCCCGATCTCTCGGGGCTTACCTTGAGGGCTGCCCTGAGGGGGCTCGTGGAGAGGAACCTGGATATCCGGGTGAGCGGCGAGGGGGTGCTCTTCGAGCAGAATCCTCGTCCTGGTGCCAGGTTGAAGGAGGGTGGCACCTGTTACCTGAAGTTTGCACCGCCCTCGTGAAATCCTGGGAGTGCAGAGGCTTGAATAATCCCTTTTGACTTGGGAATTCGAACCGGAATCGAAGCTCTTGCCCGTGTGATGAGAGGGAGGTCATGCTACTGTCGGATCTGATCCAAGATCTCGAGGAGAAGAGGGTCCTTGGAGACAGGGACGTCGAGATCGATGGTGTGGCCTACCATTCTGGGAAGGTGAGTAAGGGGGACCTCTTCGTGGCGATTCGCGGGACCAGGACCGACGGCCGTCTCTTTGTCGCGGAGGCACTTGACAGGGGTGCCGGAGCACTGGTTCTGGAAGGGGCGGACGAGAAGTCATACGGCGTTCCGGTCGTCCTGGTACCGGACAGCCGGAGGGCTCTTGCCCGTATCTCAGCCGCCTTCTTTGGTCATCCTTCCAGGAACATGCGGGTGGTGGGCGTGACGGGAACGAACGGGAAGACCACCACTTCCTTTCTGATCGAGTCCATGCTCGCAAGCGACTCTCTGGCCTGCGGTGTTCTGGGTACCATCAACTACCGTTATGGAGGTAATACCATCCCGGCCCCGATGACGACGCCGGAATCCCCTGATATCCAGAGAATGCTCAAAGAGATGCTGGACTCCGGGATCACCCATGTGGTCATGGAGGTTTCTTCCCATGCTCTCGACCTCCGGCGTGTGGAGGGCTGCCATTTCGATGTGGGAGTATTTACCAACCTCACCCAGGACCATCTCGACTATCACCCCAGTCTCGATCAGTACCGCCGCTGCAAGGAGCACCTGTTTACCGGGATCATACCTGAGAGCGATAAGCCCGACCGGACAGCCGTGCTCAACCTGGACGATCCCGCAGGAGAGGATCTTTGGAAGAAGCTCGATTATGCCAGAATGGGCTATGCCGTTGGCAGGAAGGCCTCCTTCTGGGCCGAAGGTGTGACCAGCACTCTCAGAGGCATTGAGGCAACGGTCCACACACCGGGGGGAGACATGGGGATTCGGTCTCCCCTCGTGGGGGAGTTCAACATCTACAACATCATGGCCGCCATGGGGGCTGCCACGGCTCTCGGTGTCGGGCAAGAGGCCATCCAGAAGGGTATCTCCGCCCTTTCCTCCATACCCGGAAGAATGGAAAGGATCGAGAACGACAGGCGGTTGGAGGTTTTCGTGGACTATGCTCACACTCCGGACGCCCTTGAGAGGGCCCTCACCGTGCTCAGACCGCTTCGTAGAGGAGGGCGGTTGATCGTGGTTTTCGGGTGTGGGGGGGACAGGGATCGCTCCAAGCGTCCCCTGATGGGGAGGGTAGTGGCCAGGTTGAGTGATTTTTCCGTGATCACCTCGGACAATCCCAGGAGCGAGCGGCCAGAGGAGATCATCAGGGATATCGAGAGAGGCTTTGTCTCGGAGAATCGACGGGAGTTCGATGGAGACAAACTTTTGGGTGGGGCAGCGGAAACCGGAGGATACCTCAAGGTGGAGGATCGAAGGGCTGCCATAGGTCTTGCCGTCAGGGCTGCCCGTCCCGGCGATATCGTTTTCATCGCCGGAAAGGGACACGAAAACTACCAGATTGTCGGGGACCGGAGACTACCTTTTGATGACCGAGTCGAGGCGAGGGCGGCTCTCCTCAAGAGAGCATCGAATGGTTGAACAGAGCACCGGGAAAGGGCCTCGGCTGACCTGTTCGGCCGTGCTGGAAGCAACCGGAGGCCGCCTGGTCCAGGGTGACCGGGAAGCCTCCTTTGCCGGCTTGTCCACCGACTCGCGGACCCTGAAGGGAGGCGAGGTATTCCTTGCCCTGAAGGGAGAGCGCTTTGACGGGCACGCCTTTGTCGAGGAGGCACTGAGCAGGGGGGCCTCAGGGGTCATCGTGGAGGAGGGAGACCTCCCGAGCGGTGTGTTCGGACGGGTTGGGGCCAGCCCCGTCATCGGTGTATCCGATACCCTCAGGGCCCTGGGAGACATTGCAAGGTTTTGGAGAGACCGGTTTACCCTGCCCGTCGTCTGCCTGACCGGGAGCAACGGCAAGACGAGCACCAAGGAGATGATCGCCTCTGTTCTGGAAGAGAGTTTCACGGTGTTGAAGAACCCGGGGAACTTCAACAACCTCGTGGGTGTTCCCCTCACGCTCCTGGAGCTCCAGCCCCGGCACCAGGTGGCGGTGGTGGAGATAGGCACAAACGTGCCTGGGGAGATAAGGAGGCTTGCGGAGATCGCCAGGCCCACCACCGGCCTCATCACCAATATCGGCCAGGCCCATCTCGAGGGGATGGGATCTCTGGAGGCTCTCATCCGTGAGAAAGGAGATCTCTTTCGCAGCATACCGGAGGAGGGAGTTGTCATAGTCAACCGGAACGATCCCCATGTCTCCTCTCTCGCCGGAGAGTGCCGGGCAAGAAAGATCGGGTTCGCCGTGGAAGGGCGAGCCGATGTCGTGGTCGACCGTCTCCAATGGCGGGGTACCAGAGGGGTCCGTTTCCGATTGACCGTTGGAGGGAAACGGGTGTCGGTCGATTTTCCTCTCCTGGGGGAGCAGTTCGTCCACAACGCCGCCGCTGCCGCTGCCGTGGCCTTCCTGTTGGGGATAGAACCTGAGGCGATAGGAAGGAGACTGGAGCGATTCAGCCCTCTGCCCATGAGAATGGAGCCTCTCTGCCTCGAGGGTGTAAATTTCATCAACGACACCTATAATGCGAACCCCCCGTCGGTGGAGATGGCCCTGAGAGCTCTTTGCCACGTTTCCGGAGGGGCGAGGGCTTTCGTGGTCCTGGGGGATATGCTGGAGCTCGGGGAGATATCGAGGGAGGCCCATCGGGCAGTGGGACGAGTCCTGGGGGGCCTTGATCTGGCAGGGGTCTTCCTCCTGGGAGAGTATGCCCCCGAGGTCGCCGAGGGGGCGATCGAGGCTGGGACGGATCGCCGAAGGGTGTGCATCCTGGAGAGCCACGCTGAGATTGCGAGACTCCTGAAGGGCGAGACCAGGCCGGGAGATTGGGTCCTGGTAAAAGGATCCAGAGGAATGCGAATGGAAAGGGTCATCGAGATCTTGGGCGAAGAGGCATAATGCTATACCATCTTCTATATCCGCTCCATACGGTTTTCTCGGTTCTGAATGTGTTCCGCTACATCACCTTCAGAACCATCTACGCGGCTATCACCGCTCTCCTTATCAGTTTCATCCTGGGACCGTGGATTATCAGAAAGCTCAACTCCACCGGGGTGATCACCTCGGTCAGGGAGGATGTCCCCACCACCCATTCCACAAAAGCCGGGATTCCCACCATGGGCGGTATCCTGATTCTAATAGCCCTCGTTATCCCTACCCTGTTGTGGGCGGATCTGACCAACACGTTCATCTGGTTGGTCCTCGCCGCGACCCTGCTTTTCGGCCTCATCGGATTCGCCGACGATCTGCTCAAACTGAAACAGGGGAGGGGGAGAGGCCTGAAGGGCCGTTACAAGATCGTGCTCCAGGGGCTGGTCGCTCTGGCGGTCAGCGGGATCCTTGTGGGTCCCCTGGGGTTTGATACGCGACTCTACTTCCCCTTTCTCAAGGGCTTCACCCCTGATCTCGGCTGGTTCTACGTCCCCTTCGTGGTCCTGGTGATCCTGGGTACATCCAACGCGGTCAATCTTACAGACGGCCTGGATGGGCTCGCTATCGGCCCCATCCTGGTGTCGAGCGGAACATTCCTCCTCTTCTGCTACCTGGCAGGTCACTCCAGATTCGCCGAGTATCTCCAGATCGCCTATGTGGCGGGAAGCGGGGAACTGACCGTTTTCTGCGGGGCAATGGTAGGGGCGAGTCTCGGTTTTCTCTGGTTCAACACCTATCCCGCACAGGTATTCATGGGGGATATAGGTTCCCTTGCCCTGGGCGCGGCGCTCGGGTTGGTGGCCGTGATCGCGAAGCAGGAGCTCTTGCTCGTGATCGTAGGAGGGATCTTCGTGCTTGAGGCGGTCTCGGTCATCCTACAGGTCGCCTCTTTCAGGGTAAGGAGGAAAAGGGTCTTCAACATGGCGCCGATTCATCATCACTTCGAATTGAAGGGGTGGCCCGAGCCCAAGGTGATCGTGCGGTTCTGGATCATTGCCATCATCCTGGGTCTGATCGCGATCAGCACGTTGAAGCTCAGATAGGGGGAGGATGATCTCGGTGTTTGATAGGATTTCGGTAGATTCTGGTCAGAGGATGGGTTTTGGAGATGGCTGGGTCCGAGGTGCTGGATAGGCCGGGCAGGGCGGACAAGGTCATGAATCTGGAGGGCATGGAGGTGCTGGTAGTCGGTCTGGCTCGGACGGGTACTGCCGCGGCCCGGTTTCTCTCCAGGCGCGGTGCCAGGGTTGTGGGGACCGACGTCCGGAACAGGGGGGATCTGGAAAGAGAGTCCCCGGAGCTGAAGGATCTCGATGTGGAACTCCGGGTGGGCGAGTCACAGGCAGAGGAGAGTTTCCTAAGGGCTGAACTGATCGTCCTAAGCCCGGGTGTTCCCCCTTCTATCAGGCCTATTGTCGAGGCAAGACGGAGGGGAATACCGGTTGTGGGTGAAATCGAACTGGCCTCCTGGTTCATAACGATACCCATTGTCGCCGTCACGGGGACGAACGGAAAGACGACCACCACACTGCTGATAGGAGAGATGCTGAAGAGGGCCGGACGGCGGATCTTCGTGGGGGGCAACGTGGGAAATCCCCTGATCAATCTCGCCGGCGACGAGGGGGACAGAGAGATCGCCGTGGTGGAACTGAGCAGCTTCCAGTTGGAGACGATCGGTAGATTCAGGCCGGCCCTTGCCGTTCTGCTAAACATTACGGAGGATCATCTCGACCGCTATACGAGCTTTGATTCCTACCTGGAGGCCAAGTCGAGACTCTTCATCAATCAGGAGGAGACAGATGTCTCCATCCTCAATTGGGAGGACCGTCTGGTAAAGAGGGCTGCATCGGCGTGCAGAGCCAGGAAACTCTTCTTCAACCTTCCCGGCGGAGAGTCGGAAGGGGCCTTCTTCGACGGAGAACGGATAGTAGTGAGAGGGATCGAAGGGGAAGAGGTCTACTATCCCGGCAGGAGCGGGCTGGTGGGGGGCCACAACAGGGAGAACATGATGGCGGCAATCCTGAGCGCCAGGTTGTATGGGTGTCCGAGAGATGCGGTCCAAACCGCTCTCGAGGAGTTTGAGGGGCTGCCACACCGCCTTGAGTTCGTCAGGGAAACAGGAGGGGTCAGATACTTCAACGATTCCAAGGCAACCAATGTGGGAGCCGCAGTCAAATCCCTGCAGGCTTTTTCCGGTCCGGTGATTCTCATCGCCGGGGGGAGGGACAAGGGAGGTGACTATGCCCCCCTGAAAGGTCCCATCCTGGAAAGGGTCGAACATCTGATCCTCATCGGTGAGGCCGCCGACAGGATGGAGCGGGAGCTCGGGGCCGTGGCCAAGATCATCCGGGCTGAATCTCTGGAGGAGGCAGTGGGAGAGGCGCATCTTCTGGCTCGGCCTGGAGATACGGTACTGCTCTCACCTGCCTGTTCGAGCTATGACATGTTCCGGGACTACGAGGAGCGGGGAGAAGTCTTCAAAGCCCTGGTGAAAAGGCTGGGCGGTCCAGCCAAGACCGGAGGCTCCGGAGCTGCCCGGGAAAAGAACAGAAGAGCAGAGACATCTCCGACATGACAGATCGGACCACATTCGATTTTCCCATACTGCTCGTAACCATGGTCCTTCTGGGACTGGGTGTCGTCATGGTGTACAGTTCCAGCGCGATTCTGGCGGCCGACCGATTCAGGGACAGCTTCTACTTTCTCAAGAAACAGGCCCTGTTTGCCACGGTGGGGTTCTTCCTCATGGTCGTGGTGATGCATCTAGACTATCACTTCTGGGAGAGACTTGCCTACCCGATTCTGGGCGCGTGTTTTCTCCTTCTCGTGTTGGTCCTGGTGGTCGGTACAAGGGCAGGGGGATCGACCCGGTGGCTCTACCTGGGATCTCTCTCCTTTCAGCCTTCGGAGCCGTGTAAGTTGGGTTTGGTCGTCTTTTTATCCCATTTTCTCGCTAAGAAGGGGGAGAAGATCAAGTCCTTTCAATTCGGCTTCCTCCCCGCTGTTCTTATATCCGGGACGGCCATTCTCCTGATCATAAGCCAGCCGGATTTCGGGGTTGCCCTCTTCCTGGGGATCATGGTAATCCTCATGCTCTTTGTGGCGGGAACGAGGCTTTCCTATATCTTCTCTCTGGGACTCCTGGCCATACCGGCCCTCTACTACCTCATTGCGAAGGTTCCTTACCGGGTTCAACGAATCATGAGCTACCTGAACCCGTGGAACGATCCGAGGGGTATCAGTTTCCAGATCGTTCAGTCATTTGTCGCCTTCGGGGCGGGCGGGTTCTTCGGAGCCGGTTTGGGCCAGGGGAAACAGAAACTCTTCTTTCTCCCGGCACCGCACACGGATTTCATCTTTTCCGTGATCGGGGAGGAGATGGGGCTTGTCGGGGCTTTCATTGTTCTCGGACTCTATCTGGTCCTTACCGTGAGGGGGGTCAGGGTCTCCCTGGCAGCACCGGACGAGTTCGGGACCTTTCTCGGACTGGGGATCACTTCGCTGATTTCGCTCCAGGCCCTTATCAACATGGCCGTTGTTCTCGGCCTGCTTCCCACAAAGGGATTGACCCTTCCCCTCATAAGTTACGGGGGGACATCCCTGGTGACGAGTCTCGTGTCGGTGGGAATCCTGCTCAACATCTCGTCCCAGACCCGTTACTGAGGGAGAGGAGGAGGGAGTCACAGGCGGGATGAGGGTTATTATCGCGGGTGGCGGAACCGGAGGGCATCTCTTTCCGGGGATTGCCGTTGCCGAGGAGCTGATGGAGAGAGACAGGAACAACAGGGTTCTCTTTGTGGGAACATCGGCGGGTCTGGAAGCCAGGGTCCTCCCTGGAAGGGGAATCCCGTTGCGCACCATAACGGTCAGGGGAATCAAGGGGAAATCCATTTCCCGCAAGGCAGGGGCGGTCCTGGGGATTCCCAGGGCGGTTGTGGAGGCCCTCGGCATAATCAGGGAGTTCCGTCCGGACCTGGTTCTCGGCCTTGGAGCTTATGTGGCAGGACCGATGCTCGTGGCGGCCTTCCTGGCCGGAACGAGACGGGCCGTCCAGGAGCAGAACGTGATACCAGGGACTACCAACAGGATTTCCGCCCCCTTGGCCCACCGCGTCTTTGTCTCCTTCGAGGAGACTCTGGGTTACTTTTCCCCTGAGAAGGCGGTGCTGGCAGGGAACCCTATCCGCAGGGAATTTGCCCTGTGTAGCGGACAGACCGAGAGAGAGGGGTTCGGCCTGTTGGTGTTCGGGGGAAGCAGAGGGGCCCACCGGATCAATCAGGCCATGGTGGAGAGCCTGGGCTCTCTTGAGGACCTCAGACCCAACCTCAGAGTGGTCCACCAGACCGGAGCCGAGGACGCACGGGCAGTAGCAGAGGCGTACAGAAGAAGGGGTATTACCGCTCGGGTCGAACCCTTTATAGAAGACATGGCTGCAGCTTACAGGCAGTCCCGTCTGGTTGTCTGCCGGGCCGGGGCCACGACCATAGCCGAGCTTGCGGCCTGCGGCAGGGCGTCCATTCTCGTCCCTTACCCGTTTGCAGCCAACAACCACCAGGAGATCAATGCCAGGAATCTGGTGAGGCGGGGAGCGGCTATGATGATCCTCGACAGGGACCTTTCAGGAGAGACCATGGCAGAGGCGATCCGTTCGCTTTTCCGGGCACCACAACAGATCGAGGCCATGGAGAGAGCCTCGGCCAGTCTCGGGAGACCGGATGCTGCCAAGAGGATCGTTGATGAGTGCTACCGGATTGTGGAGGGGAGGAGCTAGGCAGGCATCCATGTACGGGAAGAGAATCCAGCACATCCACTTTGTAGGGATCGGCGGTATCGGGATGAGCGGCATCGCCGAGGTGCTGCTCAATCTCGGTTACCGGGTGAGCGGGTCCGATCTTAGGGAGACCGAGACCACCCGTCGGCTCCGGGATCTGGGAGCCGCGGTCGCCTACGGACACCGACGCGAAAATGTCAGGGACGCGCATGTGGTGGTTGTCTCCTCCGCCATCCACGGTGAGAACCCGGAGATCCAGGAAGCAAAGGAACGGTTGATTCCGGTCATTCCCAGGGCCGAGATGCTCGCCGAGCTGATGCGGATGAAGTATGGAATCGCCGTGGCCGGTACCCACGGGAAGACGACCACCACTTCCCTGATCGCCACGGTCCTGGCCCACGGGCGCCTCGACCCGACGGTCGTTATCGGCGGGAGGCTCAACAGCATAGGCAGCAACGCCAAGCTGGGCCAGGGAGAGTTCCTGGTGGCCGAGGCGGATGAGAGCGACGGTTCCTTTCTCAAGCTCTCTCCCACCATAGCCGTGATTACGACCATCGACCTCGAGCACGTGGACCACTATCACGACGTCGGTGCCGTGAGGGAGGCCTTCCTGGAGTTCGTCAACAAGGTACCTTTCTACGGTCTGGCCGTGCTCTGCCTGGACCAGAAAAACGTCCAGATGATTCTCCCGGAGGTGAGAAAACGTTTCGTCACCTACGGGAGGACGCCTCAAGCGGATTTCCGTGCGGACAGGATCACCTGCGAGGGCCTCTATACGTCTTTTGATCTGATCCACGAGGGCCGCCCCCTGGGCAGACTGCGGATGCGCGTCCCCGGTCTCCACAACGTTTACAACGCCATGGCTGCAATAGCGACGGCCTTTGAGCTCGACATAGGGTTTCCCGTGGTCCAGGAGGCCCTTTCGGAATTCTCCGGCATCCAGCGAAGGTTCCAGATCAAGGCAGAGGTGTCGGGAATCCTGGTGGTCGACGACTACGCCCATCACCCGGCTGAGATCAAAGCCACCTTGGAGACGGCCAAGAAGGGCTGGAACAGGCGTGTCGTTGCGATCTTCCAGCCGCACCGGTACACGCGGACCCAGGGTCTGTTCGACGAATTTCTGACTGCCTTCTACCAGGCAGACGTCCTGATCATCACCGATATCTACGGGGCCGGGGAGGAGAGAATCGAAGGAGTGGAAGCCTCCAGGCTCTACGAGGGAATCCGGGATCACGGCCACAGGGATGTGACCTATATAACTCCCAAGGAGGCCATCGTCGATCATCTCCTGAGGATCGTTCAGGCCAACGATCTGGTGCTCACCCTTGGTGCTGGAAACATCTGGCAGATCGGCGATGCCTTTGTGCAGAAACTCAAGGAATCGGGCGATAGGGCGGCGAGCCAAAAGGAATGAACGTGTTGGGCGAATCTCTCAAGAAGGAGTTGGGACGAGCCGTACGGGGCAGGGTCCTTTTCGACGAGCCCATGAACCGCCATACCTCGCTCCGTATCGGGGGGCCTGCGGATGCTCTTGTCTTCCCCCTCGACAAGGCGGACCTTGAAACACTGGTGGGTAAGGCCCGCCAGTGGGGAATCTCCTATCTGGTAATGGGAAAAGGAACGAACCTCTTGGTCCGGGACCGTGGGGTGAGGCAGATGGTCATCAATCTCTCTACGGGCTTCCAGGGGATCTCGGCCAGAGGAGAAAGGCTCAGGGTCGAGGCGGGGATACCCCTGAGCCGGATGATCGGGTTCGCCATGGAGAGAGAACTCTCCGGCCTGTCTCCTCTCTACGGGATTCCTGGTACGGTAGGGGGAGGGATTGCCATGAACGCCGGAGCCTGGGGAGTGGAGGTCGGCAAGAGAATCGAGTCGATCACCCTCATGGACGGGCAGGCCGGCTTCAGGGTGGTTCGGCACAAGGATCTGAGCCTCAGGTACCGCGAGCTCTGCCTGGCAGAGGGGATGATCATCGTGGAGGGAATCTTCCTCATGGAACGGTCGGAGAGGGAGAAGATCAGGGAGGAGATCTCCACCTACCAGCGGCGGCGGAGACAGACCCAGCCTCTCGATGTTCCCAGTGCGGGCTCGATTTTCAAGAATCCACCCGGAACCTCTGCGGGTAGGATTATCGAAGAGGTGGGGCTGAAGGGGAAGAGAATCGGAGGGGCCGAGGTGTCAAGCCTTCATGCCAATTTCATCGTCAACAGGGGGGGTGCCACGGCAGGCCAGATGCTCGATCTGATCCACCTGATCCAGGACAGGGTTCTCAGGGAGAGAGGGATAGCCCTTGAACTCGAGGTGAGGATCGTGGGTGAATGAGCCTTCGCCACAGGATCTCACCAGGAACCGGGCGGAAGGGAAGGCAATCGATCGTGAACCGGAGGATTCAAGGACAGAGCCTCGATGGTAAGCCCAGAGGGTCAGAGAGGTTTTTTCTGAGGGTTTTTGTCATCACCCTGATTCCTCTGACCGTCGCAGGGGGGATTTTTCTGTTCCTCTCGGTCTACCTGTTTCTCAAAGGAGCCCCCTTTCTCCGGTTGGAGGAGGTCAGGATCGAAGGCAACAGAAGAGTCTCAAGAGACGAGATCCTCGCCATTACGGGGCTGGAGGGTGGACCGAATATCCTCGCTCTCGACATCAAAGGGATGAACCGGCGACTAGGAGAGCACCCATGGATCGAAAGATGTACGATCAGGAGGGAACTGCCCGGTACCATCCGGATTGCGGTTCGGGAGAGAGAGCCCATTGCCCTGATTCATCTGGGGAGGCTCTACTACATAGACGCCAACGGTGTGGTCTTCGACGAGGCAAGGGGGCGCGACAAGGCGGCCTATCCCATCCTGACCGGGGTCAGGAGAGAGGATCTGGAAAAGGGAGAGGCCAAGACACGGCGCCTCGTTCAGGCTGCCATCCACCTGCTCGAAATCTCCCGGCGTAGTCCTGTGCTTCCCTATCGTTCGATTTCTCAGATCCATCTCGACAGGGCTGTCGGACTTCTCGTCTATACCATGGAAAGGGGGATCGAGGTGCGCATGGGGTTTGGGGATTTTGAAAGAAAGCTCAGCCGGCTCTCGCGGGTCTGGCCGACCGTCCGGTCCATGGAACTCTGTGCCGTAGAGTGTTCCATTCCAGGGAAAATAATAGTCCAAAGCAAGAGGGTGGAAGCGATGAGAGGATCAAAAAAAAGATCAAGACAGAGAGACTCCAAATAGAGAGGAGGTGAAAGAGATGTCGAAGAGAGACAGAGAAATGGTTGTAGGCCTCGACATTGGAACAACGAAGATCTGTGCCGTGGTGGGGGAAAGGGTCAACGGCGACATCAACATCATCGGCATCGGGACCCATCCATCCAAAGGCCTGAGGCGGGGTGTGGTGGTGAACATTGAGACAACGGTCCAATCCATCAGGAAAGCCGTGGACGAAGCCTCCCTCATGGCTGGCTGCGATGTCCGGTCGGTCTATGCGGGCATAGCCGGGGGCCATATCAAGGGTATAAACGGCCACGGTGTCATTGCCATAAAGAACCGGGAGATCACGGACAGTGATATCAAGCGGGTGATCAACGCTGCCAGTGCAGTGGTCGTCCCCCTGGACCGCAAGTTGATTCACGTCCTACCCCAGGAATTCATAGTAGATGATCAGGACGGGATCAAGAACCCTGTGGGAATGCTGGGCGTGAGGCTGGAGGGCAAGGTCCACATCGTCACCGGAGCTATCACGTCGGCCCAGAACATTATCCGCTGTGCAAACCGTGCCGGACTCCACGTCAACGAGGTTGTCCTGGAACAGCTCGGTTCCGGTGAGGCGGTTCTCACCGACGAGGAGAAGGACATAGGAGTGGCTCTCGTGGACATCGGTGGAGGTACCACTGATCTGGTGATCTTCTCCGAGGGGAGCATAAAGTACACTGCGGTCCTGGCCCTCGCGGGAAACCACGTGACGAGCGATATTTCTCTCGGGTTGAGAACCCCCCATGAGGAGGCTGAGAGACTGAAGCTCCGGTACGGGTGTGCCATGGCCTCCATGGTGAACAAGGACGAGACGATCGAGGTCCCGAGCGTCGGAGGGAGAAAGAATCGGATTCTCTCCAGGCAGACCCTCTCCGAAATCATCGAGGCCAGGGCGGAGGAGATCCTCACCTTTGTCCACGGCGAGATCATCAGGTCGGGATACAAGAGTATTTTGGCCGGCGGGGTGGTCCTGACAGGCGGGTCGGCGCTCCTTGAGGGGATCGTCGAGCTGGGTGAACAGGTTTTCAATCTCCCGGTCCGCAGAGGAGGGCCAGTGGGTATCGGCGGGTTGAGGGATCTGGTCAACAGTCCCGTTTACGCCACCGGTGTGGGGCTTGTCTTGTACGGGGCCAAGAACGACCGGTCAGGAGGCTTTGCACCCTACCGGGAGGGGGGGGTCCACAGGGTCATAGGCCGCCTGAAGGACTGGTTGGGGGAGTTCTTCTAGAGGAGAGACCCTGCATGTAACGCGGAGGTAACCCATGAGATACAGAGACGGCCTTCTTGACGGGAGATCCAGAGATGTGCTTTCTCCGGCCGGCTTTGTGGAGACGGAGGGGATGGATGATTGAGTTTGACGAGAACACGAATCTTTCGGCAAAGGTGAAGATAATCGGTATCGGGGGCGGGGGTTGTAACGCCTTAAACACCATGATAGAGGCCGGTCTCGCAGGAGTCGACTTCATCGCGGCCAATACCGATGCCCAGGCGCTAGCCACAAGCAAGGCCCCGATCCGCATACAGCTGGGAGCGAGGTTGACCAAGGGGCTCGGTTCAGGAGCGAATCCAAAGGTGGGGAAAGAGGCTGCCGAGGAGGCTATGGATCAGATTCGCGACGTGCTGGACGGAGCGGATATGGTCTTTGTCACTGCGGGCCTGGGAGGGGGCACCGGAACGGGCGGGGCTCCGATAGTGGCGGAGGAAGCCAAGAAACTGGGGGCCCTCACGGTGGCCATCGTAACCAAGCCCTTTCTCTTTGAGGGCAAGCTGAGGCAGAAACAGGCAGAAGAGGGGATTGTCAATCTCAGGCGGACAGCGGACACCCTCATCACGATTCCAAACCAGAGGCTTCTCGGTATCGGCGGCAAGACCATGTCCCTTGTGGAGGCATTCAAAAAGGCCGACGAGGTTCTTCTCCACGCGGCCAGGGGTATCTCGGACTTGATCACCGTTCCGGGGTTGATAAACCTCGATTTCGCCGATGTCAGGACCATCATGTCGGAGATGGGAATGGCCCTCATGGGTACCGGCATCGCCTCCGGGGAGAACCGTTCGTTGGAGGCTGCCCAGATGGCCATCTGCAGTCCCCTCCTGGAAGACATCTCCATCAAGGGGGCAAGGGGAATCCTGGTCAACATATCCGGAGACTCGGGGGTGACACTGAACGAGGTGAACGAGGCTCTCACTTTGATACAGAAGGAGGCCGAAGAAGAGGCAAACATCATTTTCGGAGTCGTCGTGGACGACAACATGGGAGACGAACTCCGGGTTACGGTAATCGCCACGGGGTTCGGGCCGAGAGAGGAGGAGGTTGACCAACCCCTCGGCCGGGTCTCTCCTGTCGCCCTTTCCGTCATCGAGGAGCGGAACGTTCCGGCCTATATCCGAAAGAGAAAGAGGGACGAGATCCGCAGGAGTGCAGAAGCACATGGAGGAAGGATCGAGAGCTTCTCGGATTTCGATGAGGATCGATTCGATCTGCCTACCTTCATGAGAAAGCAGGCGGATTGAGGGCTTCGGGGATACCCGTGTGGAGGGAAGCTCGATCGTCCGTTCAGGATCTTTCCATCTGCTGCAAGACCGTGTAAGAGATGTCGGACCGGTTTGCCAGGAGAGCCCGGAAGCTCTTGAGATCAGAACAGGGGGCTGTCAGAAAGGAATGGGGCGGCAGGGTACCGGTCTGCCTGATCTACCCCAACCGCTACGAAGTGGGGATGTCCAACCTCGGCTTCCAGACCATATACGGCCTCCTCAACGACCAACCCCAAGTCGTTTGTGAAAGGGCCTTCCTCCCGGCGGCAGAAGACCTGGAGGTGCTCCGCAGGGAGAGCACCCCGATTCTTTCTCTTGAGTCTCAAAGACCACTGACGGATTTTGAAATACTGGCCTTTTCCATCTCCTTTGAGAATGACTTCATAAATATCCTTACCATCCTCCATCATGCCAGAATCCCCCTTGAATCCTCAGCGAGAAGAGGCGGAGAGCCGCTCGTTGTGGCGGGTGGGGTGGCGACCTTTCTGAACCCCGAACCAGTGGCTGATTTCATCGATATCTTCCTTCTCGGCGAGGGGGAAGAAGCGCTACTCGAGTTCATGGAGACGTACCTCGATGCACGCGGGACCGGAGCGGACCGGGAGGATCTCCTCCATGCCTTGAGCACCTTGGAAGGGGTCTATCTCCCCCGTTACTATCAGCCCATCTACGGGCCGGCAGGGAAGATTCGGGAGATCTCCGTCCATGCCGGCTTCCCGGAGAGGATAAAGAGAAGATTCGTAAGGGACCTCGACCGATTTCCGACGATCTCTGTTGTTCGGACTCCAAACACGGAGTTCGGGAGGATGACCCTCATCGAGGTGAACCGCGGGTGTCCCAGGAGTTGCCTCTTCTGTTGCGCCTCCTCCCTGTACCGTCCTTACCGAAACCGGTCGTTGGAGAATCTGAGCCGTACTGCCCGGGAGGAGATCCAGAGGGGTGGGCGGCTCGGTCTGACCGGTGCCGCCGTCTCCGACTACCCTGATCTTGAAGCCCTGTGCGATCTCATCGTCGGCCTGGTAGCGAGGTTCTCTCTCGCCTCGGTGAGGCTCGACAATTTGACCCCGAAGCTCGGCCGGTTACTGAAAATGGGTGGGGTGAGGACCGTGACCATGGCCCCCGAGGCGGGCTCGGAGCGTCTGCGGGCCGTCCTGCAGAAGGGGATCGAGGAGAATGATATTTTTCAGGCGGTTGAGATTCTCCTTGAGAACGGCCTCTTCAGCTTCCGCCTCTATTTCCTGATAGGCATCCCGTCTGAGACCGACGAGGATGTGGAGGCGATCGTACAGCTCACGCGGAGGATCAAGCACCGGATGCTCAGGTGGGCAAGAAGGAGCCGTCGCCTCGGCAGGCTCACCTTGAGTGTCAATGGGCTGGTTCCGAAACCATCAACCCCTTTCCAGTGGGTCTCCTTTGAGGACGTGGGGAACCTGCGCCGGAAATTCAAGATAATCGGAAACGGTCTCAGGAGAGAGGCCAATATCGAGGTTACCCATGACGTGCCCAAATGGAGCTACATCCAGAGCCTCCTCTCACGGGGGGACAGGAGAGTGGGCAGGATTCTTCTGGCCGTCCACCAGTCCGGAGGAGACTGGAAGCGAGCCTTTCGGCAGGTCGACATCAACCCGGACTTCTACGTCTACAGAGAGAGGGACCGAGAGGAGATCTTCCCCTGGGACTTCATCGACCACGGGGTGAGCAAGGACCGGCTGTGGGAGCGGTACGAGAGGGCCGTCAGATGAGTTCGCTCCCTCCACGGCTTGGGCTTCAGTCCTCCTGCCGGAATGGCACGGTCAATCCCGCCGATCTCTGGATCTCCTGCCACCCCGGTTTCCAGGATCATCGGAGGGGGATCTGGACTACTGGCCCACGGACTCGAGACCGGAGCCCTCTCCGGTCAACTCCTCGAGTGCTTCTGCTGCCGCCTCCCTCACATCCTCGTTCTCGTCCCCCAGGGCAACCTTCAGGGCTTTGACGGCCTCCGGGCCGCCTATCTCTGCGAGGGCATCCACGGCGGTCTCCCTCACACCTGCGTCCCTGTCATGGAGAGCTCGTGCAAGAGAGTTGACGGATTTTTTCTCCCCCAGCTCTCCCAGTGCCTCGGCCGCACTCTCCCTCACCTCGGGGGATTCGTCGTTCAGGAGAGCACGGGCCAGGTGGGAAAGCGCGCGCCTATCCTCAGAATCCAGCAGGCTGTCCACGGCCTCGGCCCGAACAGCAGGGTCTTTGTGCTTCAGCTTCTTGACCATGGAGTCGAAGGATGTTCCGCCGTGCTCTTCAGCAGGGCGTTCCTCAGGGGTGATCACCCTCGACTCCAATCCCTCCTTCATGCTCCCGCCTCTCCCGGGGTAGATGATCACTTCTCTGATCCTCGGGGATTCGTGCCTTCCCTCTGCTTGGTCGTAGATGAGAACGTAGTCCCAGTCCTTGAGCAATCGCCTCAACCCCTTGTCCAGGGGAAGGTCGGAGAAATCGGCGGTCAGCACATCGTCGGGTTCGCCATGAAGAGTGATGCGGATACCGGTCTCGTTGACGATCCGGGTCAAGACCTCTATCAGAGGCGCATCCGTGGCCTTCAAGGTCAAAAGGTCGTCCTTGGCCTTGACCAGGACCCGGGGCGAAGGACCGCCTGTTTCCCTTGAGGCGCCCAAACCGTCTGGAGGCCCTAACAGAAGGAGAAGGGCACAGACAACAAAAAAAGATCCCCTGATCCTGTTTCTCACCATAACAATTAGATCGGATCTTTCTTTAGAAATGTTAACCAGAAGACGGCTTATCCGGGTTTGACATCCCCGGGAAGGTGCAGGGGTTCGTTCATACTCCCGGACCGGTAGCCCTCCAGATCCAGGGCCACATAGGTAAAGCCCATCTCTTTCAAGCCCCGAGTGACTCTCTCTCTCAGTTTCGGTTCCAGAAATCGGGAGATTTCGGTGCCCGGGATCTCGATTCGACCCATCGAGCCGTGAAGCCTGACCCGGACCTGTCTGAAGCCGAGGTCGAGAAGCAGTTGTTCGGCACGATCGACCATTTTCAAGCCCTTCTCAGTGATGGGATCACCGTAGGGAAAACGGGAAGAGAGGCATGCGAAGGACGGCTTGTCCCAGGTGGGCAGGCCCATGTTTTTCGAGAGGGATCGAATCTCTGCCTTTGTCAACTCGGCTTCCTCCAGAGGGCTCCGGACCTGGAGCTCCTTTGCTGCTTTTCTTCCGGGTCTGTGGTCGGAGACATCGTCGAGGGTCGATCCCTCCACCAGCCAAGGGATTCCCCTTTTGTCGGCGGTCTCTCTCAGGCGGGAGAAGAGATCCCTCTTGCAGTAATAGCACCGATCCGCCGGATTGGACCGAAACTCGGGAATCTCCATCTCCCCCGTAGGAATGAGGATGTGTTCCACACCGAGAAGAGCGGCAAGCCTTTTCGCCTCGGCAAGCTCCCGGTCGGGAAAAGTCGGTGAAAGGCCGGTGACGGCAAGGAGCGCCTTCTTGGGAAGAACGTCCTCGGCCACTGCCAGCAGAAACGTGCTGTCGACTCCTCCCGAGAAAGCAACCAGAAGGGAGCCCATGGAGCGGAGTATCTCCTGCAGGCGCTTGAGCTTCTCCTCCTGGGCTCGATCGGAGCCGAGTCCGCTCACCGTTCTTCCCCCTCTATCCAGCCTCCGCCCAGAACTACGTCCCCCTGATAGAAGACCACGGCCTGTCCCGGAGTGACCGCCTTCTGGGGCCTCCTGAATCGAACCAGTACCCTGTCGTCTTCGAGGGGTTCGATTGTCGCCTCTGCACCCGGGTGGTTGTACCGGATCCTGGCCTCCACGGTCTCGGAACGGGTGAGGGACTCCAGGGCGATCCAGTTGACTCGAGATGCCACACACCGGTCCTGAAAGGTTTCCGTCTCTCCCCCTACGGTGACGGTGTTGGAGGTCTTGTCGATATGGACGACATAGAGGGGGCGGCCTGTCGAGACTCCCAGCCCCCTCCGCTGCCCGATGGTGAAGCCGTAGATACCGTTGTGGGTTCCCAATACGCGCCCCTCCGTGTCGACGATGGAGCCGGACTCCCCGCTCCTCCCGAGCCGCCTCTGGAGAAAGTTCCTGTAATCCCCCCGGCGAACAAAGCAGATCTCCTGGCTGTCGGCCTTCTCGGAGATCCTCATCCCCGCTTCCCTGGCCGTTTGTCTCACCCAGTCCTTGTGGTGTCTTCCCAGGGGAAGACGGACCCGGGAGAGCTGATACTGGGATAGGGAGAAAAGCACGTAGGATTGATCCTTCTTAGGGTCCACCCCTTTCTTGAGCAAATACCTGCCTCTCTCCTCGTCGTAGTCGACCCGCGCGTAATGGCCCGTAACGATGGCGCCGGCCTCCAGAGCCCGCGCCTTCTCCCACAGCCTGCCGAACTTGAGCTTCTCATTGCAGACAATACAGGGATTCGGAGTCTTGCCATCGAGGTACTCCTTGCAGAAGTACTCCACAACGAGATCGTTGAACTCCTTCTTCAGGTTTACAACGTAGAAGGGGATTCCGAGGCTTTGGGCCGCTCTTCTGGCGTCTTCCACGTCCCTGAGACCGCAGCAACGGGGACGGTCCTGTTCGTGCCCCTCCAAATCATCCATGTCGCGGATGCACATGGTCAGGCCTATCACCTCGTAACCCTGCCGGAGCATGAGGTAGGCCGCCACCGTGCTGTCCACGCCGCCGCTCATAGCCACAACCGCTCTGTTTTGATCCTCCATCCGGGCCGGCCCTCCAGGCTCCAGACTATTCGGGGATGGCCGAACAAATTCGGATGACTGCTCCCCGCTGAAAGCAGCAGTGGCCGTTCTCTGAACAATGGTAGTGGCCTCCAAACCGGGCGGTTCCTCCTTTGGAGCATCGGATGAGCGCCCTATTCGAGCAATGGTGCGGTCCCGAGCTAGCCCTTCAGAGAAGTCAGCGGGAAAGACCCGGTATGCCTCTTCCTCCCTCTTTTGCGATCGGCGTATGCCGGAGACATGGACCGGAGCCGGGTGACGGTTTCCACCAGGACCTCGACGGTGTAGTCCAGGTCCTCCTGGGTCGTCTCCCTTCCGAGAGAGAACCGCACCGCCCCTTGCGCGCGGCTCCGTGGAATCCCCATGGCAAGAAGAACGTGGGAGGGCTCCACGGCCCCCGATGTGCAGGCCGATCCGGTGGAAGCCGCGATCCCCTTGAGGTCGAGGTTGAGGATTACGGACTCTCCATCCACGAAATCGAAGGAGACGTTCAGAATGGGAGGGACGCGGTCAAAGGGGTGGCCGTTCAGGTGGACCTCTTCTATTCTGGTCTGGATGGCATCCCAAAGAAAAGCCACGAGATTCCTCTCCCGGCGAGAAACCACGCTCATCTCCGCCTCTGCCAGCTCCATGGCCCTGGCCAGCCCCACGATGGCCGGGACGTTTTCGGTTCCCGGCCTCCGGTTCGATTCGTGGTGCCCCCCCTGGAAGAGGGGTTCAAAGGGAACCCCCCTTCTGGCATAGAGAGCACCAATGCCTTTAGGGCCATAGATCTTGTGCCCGGAGAGGGAAAGAAAATCCACCTTCAGCTTATCCACTCTTACAGGAATCTTTCCCACCGATTGAACGGCATCTGCATGGAAAGGAACCCCCCTGGAACGAGCGATATCCCCTATTTCTTCGATGGGTTCGATTGTCCCCACCTCATTGTTCGCGTGCATGATGGAGATAAGGACCGTCCTTTCGGTGATGGCCTCCTCCACATCAGAGGGATTCACCTTTCCATACCTGTCCACCGGAAGGTAGACCACCTCGAAGCCGTTCCGTTCCAGGTAGCGGCACGTGTGGAGTGTGGCATGGTGCTCGATAGAGGAGGTGATGATGCGGCTTCCCGGCTTCCCATGAGCCCGGACAGCACCCTTGATGGCGAGGTTTGTAGCCTCTGTCCCGCCGCTGGTGAATACGATCTCCTCGGGTGATGCCCCGAGTATTGCCGCCACCTGCTCCCGGGAGTCCTCAAGAGCCTTTCTGGCTTCCCGGCCGAAGGCATGGATGCTCGACGGATTTCCATAGATATCCATGAAATAGGGATGCATCGCTTCGACAACCTCCGGCCTTATGGGGGTGGTTGCGCTGTGATCGAGATAGACGGTTCTCATCCTGTCTGCCCGCCTCGGTTGTGCTGTCTACGGCCCCTCGATCGTCTATTTTACCATAACGGGGCAATGGCATCCACGCTTCGGCCGTTCCGTTGATCCTGCTGAGTCCTAGAATTGGACCTCCATGGCTTTGTAGGGACAGACGGTGACACACATCTCGCAGGCGATGCACTTTGCCTTGTCAAAGCTCACCAGCATGGTATCCCTGTCGACCGACAGGGCATGGGTGGGACAGAGGGATGTGCATGCGGTACAGTGGGTGCACCGGTCTTTCAACCATTTCACGTCCTTGGACAGCAGCTTTGTCTCAACTCCGAGGTTGGCGAGATACTCCATTCCACTGTCGAGCTGTTTCTTGGTTCCTGTCAATTCGAGGACCAGCATGCCTTCCTCCTTGGGCGTGATGTGACCCCGGAGGATATTGACCATGAGATCGTGTTCCTTGATCAGTTTGTACGTGACTGGTTGATCGGTGAGGTGGGGTGGAAACCTGAGTGTCACCTTTGTCGTTGTCATGAGAAAATCCTCCCTTCTGGTGGATCCGCACATTCTTGGGAGTCTGAACTCCCCGAGCAGCAGCCTCGAGCTCGGATCCACCGAGTGGATCAAGCGGTCTTTTTGACTCTGAAAGGCTTTTCCTGAAGTCCCTTGAAGACGATCCCCGAGTCTGCCGAGGGAAGCCTCTGGACACACTCTGCCAGAAGGAATTCTCCTCTCTGGATCCAGTCCTTCAGGATTTGGGCGATCTCCCTGGCCCGGGCATAGCTCGAGAGGCTGGCGGTGGGGACCTGTCTTCCCCTGACAGAGATTTCGCCGCTCTTAAGTTGGGCGTAGCTGACCTCTCCCAGGGATTCCGGTTCCCTCCGGGGATAGGATTGGCTGTAGTCTACGATCTGGGCCAGAATCTCGTCATCCCTGACCGCAGCGTGGACGAGTACATCCTCATCCAAGACGGGGATCGGCACGCCGATCCCGACGGTGAGGGTCACCCCATAACCCCTGAAGGAGGTACCCCGCAACCACCTTGGGCTCATCTGCTTCAAGTCGCCGAGCACGGCAATGGTTCCGGCCGGTACCCTGGGAACTCCGAGATCCGTCCTGGGCACACAGGGGTTGTGTTGAGTGCCGTTCCAGACAACGTAGCCCGTCCCTCCGCCTAGAAATATCCTTGTTCCCACGCCTATCGTCCGATAGAGAGGATCACAGAGCAGGGGGCTGAGCTGGCCCGCACTGCAGTAGTTGGCGTTGCCAAGGCGGGGCTGAAGAACTCCCATGTATGTGTAGATGGCACGGTCCGAGAGATTGACCGCAACGTTGTAGTTCTGATAGCAGTTTCTGGGGTTGAACAGGACGGCCTCGTTCATGTCCTTGAGGCTGATACGGGTATCGAGTTTCTTCCTCGGGTAACAGTCTGTCCCGTAAGCCGTAACGGTAAGGTGGACCTCCTTGCCTGCCACCAGTTCTTCTATTACGTAGCCTCCCCCATAGGCGAACTCTCCGGGGAAGACGGCGTTTCTCGGGTCATCCTCGGCCATGGCGGTGGCACCCATGAGGATATCCACAGCGGCAAAACCCGTGTAAAGGGGTACGCCGTTAAGATAGGCTTTTCCCCCACCGATCTTGATTCTGGGTTTGGTGTGACCGACATTGAAATAGGCACCCGATGAACACATGGGACCGAAAGTACCGGTCGTAACGACATCGACCTCTTCCGCCGCCCGCTTTGTGCCCTTCTTGGCGACAAAATCGATCACCTCCTCGGCAGTGAGGACGAGAGCCTTTCCCTTCTTGATCTTCTCATTGATCTGCTCGACTGTTTTCATCTATCTCCTCCTAAAAGGCAGAGCCTTCTTTGCTACGGATCTCTGGTTATTGACCGGACCGATTCCGGCCTCAATACCGGAAGGAACTTCCCATTTCCCCCCACCAGGGGGATCTCCATGATCCATATCATGACCATCACCTGCCTTCCCCACGGCCGTACCCCGTCCTCCTCCGTCGCGTGCCGCGCGGATCAGAGGTCTGCGGGTGTAGTTCGGCTTCAAAAGGTTCCGTGGAATTTACGGGATCCTGGGCTGGAGCGGTCTTGCTTGAGGAGACCCATTCGGGCTCTGGGAAGATTTCCGAAGGTGGGGCTGAATATTCCGGAAAGATCAAGAGCCGCCTTTCTGGAAAGGCGCATCAAAGAGTCAGATCATCCGGAGTCGGTCTCTCTCCCGGGACCTCTTCCCCCGAGACCAGAACGGCTACTTCCGTGGCCGTACCGCATGCTGCCCGGGTCCTGCATGTCCATGTCCATCTCTCCACCTCCCTGCAACCAAAAGGAGAGAAACGCTTCTAACATGATAGGATACCGGTTGTCAAGTCTTTTCTCCAGACTTCCGAGTTTTTTCCACGGACTCTCCGTGTTTCCCGGGCTCGGTGAGCACGGCGTCGTGCGGTCCACTCTACTCGATCCTCCTGATCGTACCGTCACGCCTGTCCCCCACTATGACAAGGTCGGCCAGCCCGATAAATAGGCCGTTTTCGACCACCCCGGGGATGTCATTGAGAGCCGACTCCAGGGTCTCGGGATCCTCTATCATGGGGAATCGAACATCGATCACTAGGTTTCCCTGGTCGGTCACGACGGGACCGTCCTTTTCCACGGCGATCCTGACAGCAGGTTGCCCGCCCATGGCTTCGAGGCGGCGCATCACCGGCACCACGGCCATGGGGATGACTTCCAGCGGGATAGGTGATTTTTCACCGAGCCTGCCGACGAGCTTGGAATCGTCCACCACTATCACGAGGAGGTCGGCCAGCGAATCGATGACCTTCTCCCTTGTGTGGGCCGCGCCCCCTCCTTTGATCAGGTTCTTATGGGGATCCACCTCGTCGGCTCCATCGATTGCGATGTCGACTCTGTCCACATCGTCGAGGGTCTGCAGGATAATTCCGTTGCGCCGAGCGAGATCCGCAGCCTGGTAGGAAGTTGGAATCCCCACCAGATGCAAGCCCTCCTCGCGGATTCGACGGCCGAGCTCTTGGATGGCATGGGAGGCTGTCGAACCTGTCCCAAGGCCGACGACGGCCCCCTCCTTGACGAGCCGGGCGGCTTCCGCCCCGGAAAGCCGTTTTGCCTGCCCTGCCGGATCGGTCACGAAAGAAGCCTCCTCCTTCGGAAATTACCCTTCAGGGTACAGGGAATTCGGTAGGCTGTCAAATGGTTCTGGGGGGAAGGTAGAGGGCAGGTTCAAAGCCACCGACGACGTTCCCCCGTCA
Source organism: Deltaproteobacteria bacterium (assembly GCA_019308905.1). NCBI lineage: Bacteria > Pseudomonadati > Myxococcota > Myxococcia > Deltaproteobacteria bacterium. The sequence continues at coordinate 44,455 of JAFDHF010000002.1, read as the reverse complement.
AACAGAGAAGGAACTGTCAAGCCGAACTACCTGGAAGAATCCTCGATCGAAAAGTCAGGAAACTCGGGCCATCCCAATGTTGCCGTGGAGAAAGGGATCTCCTCTCACCCCGGAGGGCAGCAAGAGCCGAGGACCCCCTCTGCGGTTTCCCTAGGGTCATACCCTCGACGCGGAGAGGTCTTTCCTCCCCTAACCCCTGGGCCTAAAATAGATCCTTATAGGGGTTCCCTGGAAATCAAAGCGTTCCCTGATCTGGTTGATCAGGTATCTCTCGTAGGAGAAGTGGATGGCGTCAGGATCGTTCACGAAAGCCACAAAAGTAGGCGGTTTTGTGGAAGCCTGGGTCACAAAGTAGATCTTTCCCCTCTTTCCTCTGTGGACCCGCGGGGGGAACCTCTCCACGGCCTCACGGACAAAGGTGTTAAGGAGGCTGGTGCCGACCCTTTTCTGGTGGGCCGTGGCCACCTGGTCGATGAGATCGAGGGTCTTCCTCACTCGCTGCCCGGTCAAGGCGGAGATAAAGACTATCGGCGCGTACGCCAGATGTTTCAATCCCTGCCTGATCTCCTCTGTGTATGTCTTCACCGTGGTATTGTCCTTTTTCACCTGGTCCCATTTGTTCACGGCGATGACACAGGCCCTTCCCTTCTCCTGGATGAAGCCTCCGATCCGGGCATCCTGCTCGGTCACTTTTTCAAAGGGATCCAGGAGAAGGAGCGCCACATCGCACCTGTCTATGCTCTTGAGTGCCTCGACGACGGCGTACTTCTCCAGGCGGAGACCGATCTTTTTCTTTCTCCGGATTCCAGCCGTATCGATGAGTAGATACTTTCTGGGGCCGATGGCAAAAGGGGTGTCAATCGCGTCTCGGGTGGTACCGGGCCGATCGTCCACCAGGAGTCGCTCCTGCCCGAGAACACGATTGATCCAGGAAGACTTGCCCACGTTGGGCCTGCCCACCACCGCCACCCTTATGCGTTCCTCATCGACCACGGGACCTCCCCGGGGAAGGGCCCTGGTGATCTCGTCGAGGAGTTCCTCGACGCCGTAACCGTGGGAAGCCGACACCGGGAAGATCCGGTCCACCCCAAGGGAGTAGAAATCGAAAACCCTGGCCTCGTGTTGGGGGCTGTCGATCTTGTTGACCGTGTATATCAGGGGCTTGTGATGGGCCCTCAAGAGGCGGTCGATCTCCTCATCGGCCGGTGTGAGTCCCTCTTTCCCGTCCATAAGAAAGATGATCAGATCGGCCTCTTCGATGGCGAGTTGTATCTGCTCGCGGATCTGGGCCGGAAGTCTCTCCCGGGAGACCGGCTCGAATCCGCCCGTGTCGATAAGGGTGAAAGACCTGTCGCCCCAGGATGCCTCTCCGTAGTTCCGGTCCCGGGTGACCCCCGGCTCATCTTCCACGATGGCCTTTCTGGTTCGGATGATCCTGTTGAACAGGGTCGACTTGCCCACGTTGGGACGTCCCACAATGGCTACCACAGGGTTCATGGGGATGCGTCACCTGGTTTCAAATACTTCTCAAATATCTCAAGGGTCTTCTGGCTCGCTCCCTGATTGTTGCGGATCGTGCGCAGGGCGGCACGGCCGACTCGACGGTAGTAGGAGCGATCCGTGAGAAGCCTGTGAGTCTCCTCGAAGAGCTGCCCTTGGTCCCTGATCTCTATCCCGCCTCCCTCGGCCTTGATGATTCGAGCGACTTCACGAAAATTCTCCATATGGGGTCCGAACAAGACCGGTTTGCCGAAGGCGGCCGGTTCGAGGATATTATGTCCCCCCACGGGGACGAGGCTTCCGCCCACAAAGACCACGTCTCCGATGCCGTATATCCTTCCCAACTCCCCCATGGTGTCGAGGAGAACTGCATCGGCCCGAGGCCCGTCCCTCGATATTTGGCTTTTCCTGGTCCAACAGAGGCCTCCTCTGTCCAGGGCCTTTATTGCCTCCCCGAGCCTCTCAAGATGCCTCGGCGCCAGGATCAGGACGAGGGAGGGCTCTGTTTGTTTGAGCCGCCGGAAGGCCTCCAGAACCAACTCTTCTTCGCCCCTGTGGGTGGAGCCGGCAACAAAGACGCGCTGTTTCTCCTTGATTCCTAGTCCTGCCCTGAGTGCTCCGGCCTCCTCTGCTGTCAGACGAGGGATCGGCCTGTCGAATTTGACATTCCCGGTAACCCTGACACGGCTCGGAGATGCGCCGATCTCGATGATCCGTTCGGCATCCCTGCCCGACTGCATGGCCAATGCCGCAAATCCCTGGATGACCTCCCTGAAGAAGAACCGAAACCTCCGGTACCTCTCAAAGGATCGATCCGAGATCCGGCCGTTGAACAGTACCACGGGTATCCTTCTCCTCCGGCACTGGCGGAGGAGGTTCGGCCAGATCTCCGTCTCCGCGACAAACAGGGCTCTCGGCGCCAGGCTCCCCAGGATCCTGCTGACCGTCCACGGGAAATCGAGAGGCAGAAAGAAGGTCGTACCTTTCCCCTCGAGGAGTCTCGCCGCCGCCTGCTGACCGGTCTCTGTCATGGTGGACAGATACAGCCGAAAGTGGGGGAACCTCCGGTGGACGGCATCCATGAGGGGAAGGGCCATGTTCACCTCGCCGACCGATGCGGCATGGAACCAGAGGGGGTGGTCCTGTCCGGCCTCGGGTCTTTGCCTCCCCATGGGCGGCTTCCCGCCAAGCCTCGAGGAGGTCCCTCTGATCCTTCTGTCCTTCAGAAGAATGTAAGGCACTACCAGAGGGAGGGATAGGACTAGAAGCGTGTTGTATGCCCCGTAGATCATCGGTCGAAATAGCTGTCGGCCTCGAGGGTCATCTCGTTCAACCTAGCCTCGAGGATCTTCCTCTTCTCTTCGAAACCCGCCTGGCCTTCTTCCGGGTCCACCCAGATTGGTTCTCCCCAGACAAGAACTCCCCGGCAGAAAGGGTAGGGGAGAAGAAATCGATCCCAGCTCTTGAAGGTCTTTCCCTTTGAGACTCCATAGGTGACCGGCAGGATGGGTCTTCCGGTAGCAGCGGCCAGCATGATCACTCCCATCTGTGCCCGGTTGCGCGGTCCTCTGGGGCCGTCCGGTGTAATTGCGACATGGGAACCCCTCTTGAGGGCCCTGATCAACCCCCGTAAGGCCTGGATTCCGCCTCGTGTGGTCGATCCTCTCACCGAGTCGATGGAAAAGAATCTGACCGCCCTGTTTATCAATTCCCCGTCCCTGTGCCGGCTGATCATGATGGCGATCCGCCTCTTCCTGGCGAGGTAAGGCACAACGAGCAGACGGCCGTGCCAGAAGGCCATGATCACTGGCTCTTCATCATTCCCCCCAAAAAAGGCGCTGATGGCCTGGGCGTTGACCGTCTCGACCCGCAGGGTGAGCCGATAGAGCCAGAACAGCCCGTAGGAGAAGAAGGGGATCAGAAAGAGGGTGATACTCTCGCCGAGTTTTCGAAGGAGGCCTCTCCGTCTCTTTGTCACTCTGCCTTCTCTTCAACCCGAGGGCTCGGTTGCTCTGGTCGATTCCCGAAAGAGCCCGTCTTGTCTGCTGCAATACGATAACCCCTGAGGCCGAGGGCCCGCGGATCATGCCACTCCGGGGGCTGATGGAGCCTCTACGATGGTCTCCATGTCCCGGAACTGGATCCGGTAGAGCCGGCGATACTCTCCCCCCATGGCCATCAGCTTCCGATGATCTCCCTCCTCTACGATCCTGCCGCCCTGTATCACGAGGATCCGGTCTGCCTTACGGATGGTCGATAGGCGATGGGCGATGACGAAGACGGTCCGGTGAGCCATCAGTCTTTCAAGGGCCTTCTGGACTTCAAGTTCGGATTCCGAATCCAGGGAAGATGTGGCCTCGTCGAGGATAAGGATCGGGGCGTTCTTGAGGATGGCCCGGGCGATGGCGATCCGCTGTCTTTCCCCGCCGGAGAGCCTCACCCCTTGTTCGCCGATGACGGTGTCGTAGCCATTGGGAAGTCTCTCGATGAAATCATGGGCGCTCGCCGCTTTGGCCGCCTCGAGGATCTCTTCGTCTGACTTGTGGAAACTACCGTAGGCGATATTCCTCTTTGCCGTGTCGTTGAAGAGGATTGTCTGCTGGGTCACGATTCCGATCCGGTCCCTGAGAGACTTCAGGGTATATGCCCTGACATCGGTCCCGTCGATGAGGATCTCCCCTTCTGTAACGTCGTAGAACCGGGGGATGAGATTCACCAGCGTCGTCTTGCCGCCGCCGCTGCTCCCAACGAGGGCTATGACCTCTCCTACCTCGACCTTGAGATTGATGTCCCTCAGAACCCAGTCCTCGTCGTACATGAAGGAGACCTTCCGGAACTCGATGGAGCGCTCGACCTTGGCGAGGGGCCTTGCTCCCTCTGCATCGGATGCGTCGGGTCTTTCGTCGAGAAGTTCAAAGATGCGGGTCCCGGCAGCGAGGCCCTCCTGAACGAGGTTGTTGGTCTGCACCAGGCTCTTCATGGGCCGGTAGATCAGGAGGAGGGCGCTCAGAAAAGATGCGAGCTTGCCCAGAGAGTATCCTCTCGCAACATAGTAGCTTCCGAGAAAAACGATGAAACAGACTACGATCCCCCCGATGACCTCCATGACGGGCGAAGAGAGGGCTCTCACTCTTATGCGTTTCATGATCTGCCTGAGATACCCGGCGTTTTCGTGTCTGAACCGATCCTTCTCGTAATCCTCCATGTTGAATGCCTTGACGATGCGAACCCCTGTGGTGGTCTCGTGGATGAGGTTGGTGAGCCTGGCCATCATCTGCTGGCCTCTGATGCTGACCCTCCGGATCTTCCTGCTGAAGCGGTAGATGGGAATCAGGGCAACGGGAAGGATCAGAAAGGCGACCGACGCCAGCCTCCAGTCCCGGTAAAAGGCTACACCGGCCAGACCGACTATGGTGAGAGGGTGTTTCAACATGCTTGTGATCGCGCTCGAGACCGCCCCCTGGACGAGGTTGACGTCGTTCATTATCCTGGAGATGAGGACTCCCGTGGGTGTTCTGGTAAAGAAAGAGAGCGACAGAGATTGGATATGGTCGTAGAGGGACTGCCTCATATCGGCCACCGCCTGCTGGCCTGCGTACCGGATCAGATACTCCTGCCAATAGTCGAAGAAACCCCGGGCCAGGAAGATGCCCAGGAGCTGGAGGGGGAGGATCTTCAGTTGCTCCACGTCCTTGCCCACCATGCCGTCGATGATCGGTTGAACAAGGACAGCCATGAGGGAAGTCGAAGCCGCGAACCCCACCATGGAGATCATGGCGAAGATGATCTTCCCAGAGTATGGTTTTACATAGGCGAGAAGTCTCCGATACAGATCGAGTGACTTCATCCTTTTTCTCCATCGATCATTTCCAAGACCAGACGGGCTACCCTGTCAGAGGCCCCAGGAGTACCGAGCTTTTCTCTTACCTCTGCCAGGGCCGACTTCATGGTCGAGCAACGTTGAACGTCCTCGAGGATCGAGATAACCTCACGGGCTGCCATGTCGGCCGACGCCCTGCCCTGGATGAGCTCGGGTGCCACGGTTGTGCCTGCCACGAGGTTGACGAGGCCGATATGATCGACCCGTGCCATCATTCTGCCGATCCAATACGTAAGAGGTGAGACCCTGTAGAGGATTACCATGGGAGTATTGAGTATCGCAGCCTCCAGCGTCACCGTGCCGGAAGCGACAAGAAGAACCTCTGATACAGCCATCACATCATAGGGACGGTTCTCCACTATCCCAACGGAGAGGTTCTTCATCTCTACGAGGCGCCCGATCTCGCCGGGATCGATATCCGGCGCAAGTGCGACGAGGAAGTGGAGATCCAAACCCTGGTCCACCATCAGGCTGGCCGCATCGAGCATGACCGGAAGTAACCGGTGGACCTCCTGATCCCGGCTCCCGGGGAAAAGACCTATGACCCGGCTTCCCGGACCGACCCCGGGACGACGCAATAACCGTGCCGCATCCGGTGAGGGTTTGACGACGTCGAGCAGGGGGTGGCCCAGAAAGCTCACCTCGACCCCCCTCTTCCCGTAGAAGGAGGGTTCAAAGGGGAGGACCACAACCATCCTGTCCACCAGCTTCCTGATCTTGTTGATCCTCCATCCCCGCCACGCCCAGATCTGGGGGCTGATGTAGTAAAGAATCGGGATGCCCCTTCTTTTGAGATGGCCCGCCATGTGCAGGTTGAAGTCAGGGAAATCGATCAGAACGGCCAGGTCCGGATCTTCTTCGACCAGTGATCGTTTTACCCGGCCAAAGGCCAGGAGGATGGACCGGAGTTTTGGCAGAACCTCTGAGATTCCCACCAAGGCGAGCTGAGAATTGTGGAAGAGCAGTTGCGCCCCTGCACTCCTGAGGTTCTCCCCGCCGATTCCGTAGAACCCTACCCGAGGGGCCACCCGGTGGACTGCCCTCACGAGGTTTGCGCCATGGAGATCTCCCGATGCCTCCCCGGCAATGATCAAGACACGCTTCGGCCGGTCTGACCGGATCATCTTTTCAGACATCGAGGAAGCCCGGTTCTTTCCTCTTGCGGATCTGCTTCTGTATCTCTTCGGTGATGGCCAGGGCGATTCTCAGGGCCCTCTTCCCTTCCTGCCCGGAGACGAGAGGAACGGTCCTGTCTCTCACCTTCTCTATGAAAGAGCGGATTTCCTTCTCAAGAGCGTCTACGGGCTCGATTCGGATCTCCTCGGCCACCACTTCCGATCCCTTTGAGCCCTCCTTTTTCCGGTTAACCCTTATCACATGAGAAAGAAAGTCGATGGTGAAGTAACCGTCCTTCTGGAATACCGTGATCTGCCTCAACTTTTCCCGCGACACGCGGCTGGCCGTCATGTTGGCCGCACAACCGCTCTCGAAGACGAGTCTGGCATTGGCGACATCGAGGCGTGGAGAGACCACCGGGACACCCACTGCATCGATCCCGGTGACTTCCCCTGGGATGATACTGAGAACGATGTCGATGTCGTGAATCATCAGATCGAGGACCACGTCGACATCGGCGGTTCTTTCCAGGAAGGGGCTCAGTCTCTGGGAATCGAGGAACAGGGGGTCGCCCACCAGACCGTCGAGAGCCGCCAGGACCGAATTGAACCGTTCGAGATGGCCGATCTGAAGGATCCTCTTCTGGGCTTGAGCCCTTTCAACCAAGGCCTCAGCCTCCCGAAGGCTGGTGGTCATGGGTTTCTCCAGCAGGACATCGATGCCGTGATCGATAAAATCCCTGGCCACCTGATAGTGGACGGACGTGGGAACCGCGACACTCACCGCCTGAACCTTGTCAAAGAGATTCCTGTAATCGAGAAAGGGCTGGGTCGAGAAACGGCCGGCAACGTCTCTTGCCCTGGACCCGTCGATGTCGGCCACACCGACGAGTTCGACATAGGGAATCTTCGAGTATTTCTCCGCGTGGAACCGGCCGAAATATCCCACACCGACCACACCCACCTTTATCTTTTCCACCTAGCGGCAGATCCCCCTTTCAGAACGCTTTATGAAATCGATGAGATGGGCGACCTCGGGTACCGAGGAGATCCCATCGTTCAGAACGTTTTCTACGGCCTTTGTCAAGGGGAGTTTAGACCGGAACAGCAGTCGATAGGCCTTTTTCAGAGACCGGAGGGTCTGCTCGGGAAAATGGTGGCGCTTCAACCCGGTCAGGTTGAGCCCGTAAAGCCTGGCTCTCTCGCCCGCAGCCATCGTATAGGGCGGGATATCCTTGGGGATCCCTGTCAGTCCGCTGATGATACAGTGGGTGCCGATCCTGACGAACTGGTGGGCCGCTGAAAGCCCGCCCAGGATGGCGTAATCTTCGATCTCGATGTGACCTCCCAGGGTCGCGCCGTTGGCCATGATCACGTGGTTACCGATCTTACAGTCATGGGCCACGTGGCAATAGGCCATGAGGAAATTGGCGTCTCCGAGTTCGGTCTTTCCGTCTCCGTGGACAGAGGCCCGGTGGAGAGTGACGTACTCCCTGATGACGTTGCCGTCACCCATGACGACCCGGGTTTCCTGGCCGGAGTATTTCAGGTCCTGCGGCACCTCACCGATGGAGGCGAACTGAAAGATGCGGCAGTTCTTGCCTATCACCGTGTTCCTGCGGATGACCACATGGGAGGCAATGGTGGTCCCTTCCCCGATGACCACGTGTTCCTCGATAATCGTATACGGACCGATCTCGGCGGTGCTGGCGATCTCCGCCGTGGGGTGGATTATGGCCGTAGGATGGATCATGGCGTCCCTCTATCGGTTACCCAACATGGCCAGAAGTTCTGCCTCGCATGCCAGGTCCCCCCCTACGAGTGTCTTCCCGGCAAAACCCCATACGAGCTTCCGCTGTCTAATTACCTCGAGTTCCATTCGCAGTTGATCTCCCGGAACTACAGCCCTGCGGAACCTCACCTTGTCTATGCCCAGGAAATAGACCTCGCGGCTCCGTTCTTCCTCTGGAAGAGAGAGGAAGGCCAGTACCCCCGCTGTCTGGGCCATAGCCTCCACGATGAGGACCCCCGGCATGATGGGTCGGCCCGGGAAGTGTCCCTGAAAAAAGGGCTCGTTAAAGGTTACGTTCTTGATCCCCACGATCCGCTTTCTCATTTCCACCTCGACGACCCGATCCACAAGGAGAAAAGGGTAGCGATGGGGCAGCAAGTCGATGATTTTCTGGATATCCAGGGGTCCGGCTCCGTCAGTCTTTTCCAATCTTCTCCTCCAGCTTCTGGATTCGCCTGACCAGTGCGTCCAGGGTTCGCTTGATCTGTGGTAGCCTGGCAACCAGCAGGGAACTCCGCAGGAAATCCCTCTGGGGCATGGTGGGACTCCCCTGCAGAACCTGGTTGGGCGGGACATCTTTACCTACACCGGCTTGGGCACCCACGATCACATTGTCTCCGATTTCGATGTGATCCGCAATGCCCACTTGGCCGGCGAGCACCACGTTGGAGCCTACACGGGCACTTCCCGCGATCCCAACCTGCGCCACGACGATGCTGTTTTCGCCGATCACCACATTATGAGCCACCTGGACGAGATTGTCAATTTTCACGCCCCGCCTTATGATGGTCTGTCCCATGGTAGCCCGGTCAATGGTGGAGTTGGCTCCGATCTCCACGTCATCCTCGATGGTGACACCGCCCACCTGGGGGATCTTGAAGTGACTGCTCCCGTCTCTCACGTATCCGAACCCGTCGCTTCCGATTACCACGCCGCTATGGAGGATGACACGTTTTCCTATGGTGGTCCCCTCGTATATGGAGACGTGGGGATGAATGACCGTGTCTTGGCCGACGGTCGAGTTGTCACCGATGGAGATGCACCCGTGGAGCACGACTCCGTCTCCGATGGAGACGTTCTCACCGATCACGGTATAGGGTCCGATAGATACGTTGGAGCCGAGTACGGCCGTGGGAGAGATGCAAGCAGTCTCATGAACCCCGGGAGTCCTCGGGGGCCTGGGGTACAAGATGCCGAGGATTTTCGCAAAGGCCAGTTGTGGGTTGTCCGCCCAGAGGAGGTTCTTTTTCGAAACCGTCCCGGGCGGCGTAATCACTGCCGAGGCCCCGGTTGTTTCCAGAAGAGCCAGATATTTCCGCCCTTTCACATAGGTGATCTCCCCGGGTCCGGCCGAGTCGCAGGGGGCCACTCCGGAGATCTCCACGGAGGGGTCGCCCCTGACCTGGCCGTTTACTAGGGAGGCCAGTTCTCTCAATGTCTTCTTCAAGATTCGTCCCTCATGTCTTGCCTTCGAAAATGGTGTTCAGCTCCTTGATCACCTCTTCTGTAATATCCGTCTGGGGAGCAAGATAGACGAATCCCTTCTCGAAGTTCTCCGTCGCTTTGGAGGGAGCGGGGTTGTAATCGATCACCAGGGTAAGATGCTTCTTTCTTGCGATTTTTTCAACCACCTCTTTGACCCTTGACCAGATCTGCTGGGACATCTGATCCCTTTTCCGCTCCAGTGTCTGCTGGCGTTCCTGTGCCCACAGCTGGAACTCGATCTTCCGCTTCTGGAGTTCCCTCTCCTTTTCCCGCCGGGTCTCCTCGCTGAGCATGGCCTTCTGACGCTGGTACTGGAGGGCCGCCTTCTCGAGTTCCCTCTTTCTCTGCTCGACTTCGATCTGTGATTTGTTCACCTCGGTCTGAAAAACGGCCTCCAGTCGTTTCCACTCTTGGGTCTCCTTGACCTGCCTGAGGTTGACATAACCGATCTTCACCTCTGCCGCCGAGACGAGTGCGCCGAGACAGACAAGAGAGCCGACCATTCCAACCAGGATTGCCTTCTTCATATCACCCCTCCGTTTCCGTCCGTGTATAGGAGAAATCCCTCTCTTGTCGGATCGCCTCTCAAGTCCGCCGTGGAGGACCCGATCAGAAGGTTCCTCCCAGAAAGAAATGAACTTTTGTTCTCCTCTCGCCCGGTTCGGGGCTCAGGTTGATTCCGTAGTCGACCGTCATGGGCCCCATGGGGGTCAACCAGCGGATCCCGAAGCCGGCACTGGTCCGCAAGGGGAGGAGAGGGAAATCGCCGTCGATCGAGTCGAATCCCTTGCCCACATCGAAAAAGACCACACCCCGCAGCCCCATCTCCTTGCTCAGAGGGAAGAGGAGCTCGAGATTCGTGGCGATCTCCCTTGTGGAGCCGATCACCTCCCCGCTTTCGTCTTTTGGCCCCGCCTCTCCGTAATCGAAACCACGGATGGTTCTGATACCGCCGATGAAGAAACGCTCCCAAATCGGCACGTCATCCCCACCGTAGCCGTTTATCAACCCTAGCAGGATTCTCCCGTGGGCGATGAACTTCCAGAGTAGGGGATAGTACTGCTGGAACTCACCCACGGTCCGATAGAAGTTCGTGTTGCCTCCAAGAATGCCGCCGGAATTGGCCATTTCGAGTCGATAGATCCCTCCCTTGGTGGGGAAATAGAAGTCGTCCCGCTTGTCCATCGAAAGGGTGAATCCGAGAATGCTCGAATCCCTCACCCCCTCCTGTTCCTTTATGAACCTTGGAGCGTCCTCGGCCACATCGAACACATCCACGTTCTCAAAGGTGTATGTCACTCTCCCCCGAAGATACTCTCCCAGGTCTTTACCGAGACGGAAACGGACACCGCGGATCTTTGTGCTGTAGGAGGTAAGGAAGGTGTCCTCTGAGGAGTAGACATCGACCCCGGCCAGAACAGGATATCCCAAGAACCAGGGATCGGTGAAGCCGACTCTGAACCTGCCGGTCTGTCCCCCGATGGAACCGTCGAGAATGAACTTATAGCCGAGGCCAAAGAGATTCCTTTCTGCGATGGATCCCTGGATGACAAACTGGTCCTTGATGCTGTAACCTACACCTGCAGAGACAGAACCAGTAGGTGCCTCTTCGACCTTTATTTGAAGATCGAGCTTGTCGTCCCTCGACCCCTTGGATGTCGCGAACTCGACATCCTTGAAATAGCCGGTCATCTTGAGTCGTTGGCGGCTTCTCTTCATCCCGGTGGACGTATAGAGATCCCCCTCGCCGAAGCGAAGCTCTCTCCGAATGACCTTGTCCCGTGTCTTATCGTTCCCCACGATGGTTATGCGCTCGAAATAGACCTTCTTGCCCTTGTCGATCTTGAAGGTCAGATTAACCGTGTTCGTCTCCTGGTCCAGTCTGACGAGGGGGCGGATCTCCACATTGGCGTATCCTTGGTCGGCGTATAGGTCGGTCAGCTTCAACATGTCCTGCTGGACCTGCACGTTCCGATAGACGGTTCCCGTCTTTGTCTTGAGAAGCTTGAACAGGTCTTCCTTGGTCGTCAGGATATCGCCTTCGAAGTCGATGGTTCCGGTCTTGAACTGTGAGCCCTCGTGGATGGTGATTTGAACGGTAATGGCCTTTCCCTTTCTGCCCACAATCACCTGGGGTTTCTCTACCTTGACCTGGAGATACCCCTCGTCATAATAGAAGCCCTTGAGGATCTCCACATCGTTGTTGAGGATGTCCTCGTCCAGGTACCCGCCTCCCTTTATCAGAGAGAGGAGCCCCCGCTTCTTGGTATGCATCTTCCGGCGGAGCTTGCGGGAACTTATGTGCTCGTTTCCCTTGAACACGATCTTGCGTATCCAGGCCTTCTTTCCCTCCTTGATCTTTATCTCAAGGGAGACTTCGTTCTTCTGCAGGGGCTGAATATTGTAGGAGACCTGAGCCCCGTAGTACCCCTTGGAAAGATAGAGCTTGTTTATGGCTTCGATTATCTGCTGGATCTTGTCGGTTTTTACGATGGAATGAAGGGGGATATCGATCTTCTCTCGGATCTTGTCGGTCTCGATCTTTTCGTTTCCTGAAATCAGGACCCGTCCGATGGAGGGTTTTTCCAGAACCACGAATGTCACCACCGATCCTGCCGTTGTCTCCTTGACGTCCACCTGAACATCGGTGAAGTAGCCCATCTTGTAGATTCTCCGTATGTCCTCTCGAAGGGTGGAGGTAGACAGCAGATCTCCTTCTTTGGTCTCTACCTGATCCAGAATGGCAGAGGATTCGATCTTTTCGTTCCCCAGGACCCGCACCTTGGCCACCACTCTGTCGGTTCCAGATGCGGCCGTGCCTCCCAAGCAGACCAAGACCACCACGATCGAGAAGATCCCGAGGAGTTTCAATCCCTTGTTCATGATTCACGGACGGATTTTCGTGCAATCATCCTGTTGTGGGTCTCTGGAGTTTCGGATTATTAACAGATCCTCACCTCTTTGTAAATGGTGTGGAGTTTCCTGCGCTTTGGAGAACACCCTTCCCTCCGAGCGACATTGCGGAAGCGGTGGGGTACCCATCAAGGGTGAGCGGGGAGGGGAAAGGTCGTGTTCGTGATTCGTGTTCGTGATTCGTGAGTCGCGTTCGTGATTCGTGTTCCCGGGGAAGGGGCAGGAACTGCCCACCCGCGAACCTTGATAAGGTCACCGCGTGAGCCCAGGAGCGAGGGGACGAGGGTGTCCTCCTGCCAAGACAGAAAAAACCGTGAAGTCATATACCTGCAAGAATCCTCGGCCGAAAACTCAGGAAACTCCACTAAATGGTCCCTCCAGGGAGGATTCCACTGCTTCTTGAAGCACCTGCCTCAAACCACCCGGTCTCCGAGGGCGCTTCCGGATTCTCAACGGAAACCCCCTGGTCCTCAAAACAGGGGAACCCCCTATCCCTCCCGGACGATCCTACCGTCCACAAGGCGGATCCTTCTCGGCAGACGATCGGCGATCTCTTCGTTATGGGTCACGATGATCAGTGTGATCCCCCTCTCTTCGTTCATCTTCTCGAGAAGCCGATAAACACCTTCCCCTGTTTCTCTATCCAGGTTGCCCGTGGGTTCGTCTGCCAGGAGAACCTCGGGTTCGAGAATCAGAGAACGCGCCACCGCTACTCGTTGCTGTTCTCCACCGGACAGCTCCCCGGGCTTGTGGGTCATCCGGTCGGCGAGGCCCACCCGCTTCAACATTATCCGGGCACGGTCTCTGGCCTCCCTCTTCTGCATTCCATGGATAAGGGCGGGCATCATCGTATTCTCGAGGGCTGTGAATTCCGGCAGCAGGTGGTGGAACTGAAAAACAAACCCCACCGTTCGGTTGCGAAACCGGGCCAGGTCTCTCTCTCCCATGGTGAAAACATCACGCCCGTCGTAGAGGACCCTGCCGCCCGAGGGCCTGTCGATGGTCCCAAGGATGTGGATGAATGTCGTCTTACCGGCTCCAGAAGGCCCTACGATGGCTACCGACTGCCCCGGTTCAAAGACACAGTCCACGCCACGGAGAGCCTCCACGGTTCTGGCTCCCTGCCTGTAATACTTTGCCAGGTTTTCGACTCTTATCTCGGACAACCCGTTGCCCCCTGCTCACTCTCTCGATTCGTTTCTGAGGCCTTCCGATGTGCTGCACCCAACCGCTGCCGAGCCGGACCGGTTACTCGTATCTCAGAGCCTCGGCAGGGTCCAATTTCGCTCCCTTCCAGGATGGATAGAGGGTCGCCAGAAAACTCAGGAGGATGGCAATCCCGTCGATGAGAAGCACGTCGGTGAAACGGACCGTGGAGGGAAGCTCGCTGATATAGTAGACGTCGCCTGGAAGGAACTTGAACCGGAACACCCCCTCGAGAAACTGGGTGATGGATTCCAGGTTGTAAGCCACGAGAAGGCCTAGGACCGTTCCCAGGACGGTACCCACCACGCCGATGATGAGTCCTTCGTAAACGAAGATCTTCATGACGCTCGATGTGGTGGCCCCCATCGATTTGAGGATGGCTATGTCCCTGGTCTTTTCCATGACCACCATGATCAGAGTGGTTACGATGGCGAGAGCCGCCACGAAGACTATCAGGGTAAGGATGACGAACATGACGATTCTCTCCATCTTGAGGGCCTTGAAGAAGTTCCGGTTCATGCTCATCCAGTCCATGGTCCAGAAAGGGAATCCGAGGGTCCTCTGGATCCTTGAGGCGACCTCCCTCGCCTTGTAGACGTCTTCCACCTTGACCTCAATGCCGGTGACCACGTCCGGCATGCTGAAGAACCTCTGGGCGGCGGGTATGGAGACATAGGCGAATGAGGTATCGTATTCGTAGTAACCCGAGGCGAAAATGCCCACCACCTTGAACCTCTGGCGTTTGGGGGCCATGCCCAGAGGAGTCATGGTACCCAGAGGGGTCACCACGTTGACCCATCGCCCGGGGGAAAGTCCCAGGGTCTTTGATAACTCGCTTCCCACGATGATTCCAGGCGGGTCCTCGGTTTTCAGGGCCTGGACAGATCCGCGGCTGATGTTTTGAACCAGCGAGGTTACCCGCCCGATCGTGTCAGGATCTATTCCTCTCAGCACGGCTCCGGTGATACCTGACTCCGTTGTCAGCATCACCTGATTGAAGATGAAGGGAGTAGCGGCAACCACCCCCTCTATACCTTGGATCCGTCTCGTAACGGCCCGGTAGTTGTCCAGCCCCGTCCCTCCATGCTTGCGAACCACGACATGGGCGGTCATGCCGACGATTTTTGAGGTGATGTCCTCTTCGAAACCCGTCATTACGGCCAGAACCACGATAAGGGCCATTACACCGACGGCGACTCCAAGAATGGAAAGGAGGGTAATCAGTGAGATGAAGAACTGCTTCCGTTTAGCCTTCAGATGTCGAAGACTGATGAATCCCTCGTAGGCCATCGACTCCTCACATTCAGCAGCGGCTTTTCTCCGGCCGGAGATGGGGGAAGAGGATCACGTCTCTTATGGAGGGTACATCGCAGATTATCATGACGAGCCGGTCAACGCCGAGGCCGAGCCCCGCCGTGGGAGGCATACCGTATTCAAGGGCCCGAATATAGTCCTCGTCCATGAGGTGCGCCTCCTCGTCCCCTGCTTCCCTCTGCTCGACCTGGAGGCGGAAGCGTTCTCTCTGATCGAAGGGATCGTTCAGTTCCGAGAATCCGTTGACGATCTCTCTGGCTGCCATGTACAGCTCAAACCGGTCGACCACCTCAGGGTTCGCGTCGTTTCTTCTCGAAAGGGGTGAGACCTCGGTGGGGAAGCTGGTGACAAATGTAGGTTGCACGAGATGGGGTTCCACGAGATGATCCAACATCTGGGTGATGATCTTACCCAATCCCATCTTCTCGGTCACATTGCATCCCAGTCTCACCGCAGCCTCCATGGCCCTCTCCCTGTCTGTAAGGACGGAAGGTTCGACCCCGGCGTACCGGGTGATCGCCTCGCCGACGGTGAGCCTCCGCCAGGGTCTCGTGATATCTATGGTCTTCCCCTGATAGACCAGAGGCCTTTCACCCAGTATCTCCCGGCATGCGTGGCTGATCATCTCCTCTGTGAGATCCATGAGGTCCTCGTAGGTGGCATAACTCATGTATAACTCGAGCATGGTGAACTCGGGATTATGCTGGGTCGAGATCCCCTCGTTCCGAAAATTACGATTGATCTCATAAACACGTTCCAAGCCGCCCACCACAAGACGTTTGAGATAGAGTTCCGGGGCGATCCTGAGGAAGAGTTCCATGCCGAGTGCGTTGTGATAGGTCCGAAAAGGACGAGCCGTGGCTCCTCCCGGGATGGGCTGCATCATGGGCGTTTCCACTTCTAGAAACTCCCGCTCGTTCAGGAAAGATCGGAGGGTCTGTACGATCCGGGCTCTCTTTATGAAAACCTCCCTCACATCCGGGTTGACCAGGAGATCCACATATCGCTGGCGGTATCGGGTCTCCGTATCTCTGAGCTTGTGGAATTTCTCAGGCAGAGGCCTGACAGACTTTGCCAGGAGACGGAGAGACTCGACGGCTACGGTGAGCTCCCCTGTCTTGGTACGGAAGACTCTCCCCGTGATCCCCACGAAATCCCCCACATCGAGTCTCCTGAAAAGGGTGTATGTATCGGAGCCGACCTTGTCCCTCTGGATATAGGCCTGGATCCTGGCCGTTCTATCCTGCAAGTGGAAGAAGGATGCCTTGCCGAACTGCCTTATCGCCATGATCCGCCCGGCAAGGACAAAGGTTTCGTCCACTTTCTCAAGTGCGGACTGGTCCTGGGAACCGTAGATCTTCAGGATGTCACGAGCCTGGTGTTTCACCTTGAAGTCATTTGGGAAAAGCTCTATACCCTCCTCCCGCATCTGTCGGATCTTTTCCAGCCTTTGCATGCGCAGTTGGCTCTGCTCCTCCACGGTTCCTTCCTTTCCAGGTGGTGTGATTGAGAATTGCCCGCCGTCTCACAAAGATGGTCGGTATGGACGTGGCTGGTCGCCTCCCACACAGTGCCGGGCGGTGTGTGGAACAATAGTTACCCCATTCTTTCAGAGGCGTCAAGCAAGCCGGCCGCCGGGATCGTTCCCCGAGGGAATCTCCCCTTCCAGGTCGTAGGGAAGGGCCTTGGTGATGCGCACTTCCAGGATCTCGCCGGGAGAAGCGGTTCCCCTGGTAATCAGAACCTGGCCGTCGATCTCGGGCGCCTGGGTCGCCATGCGCCCGCGCAGTATCCCGCTGTCTCCCAGTCGGCCCTCCACCAGCACGGGAACGGTCTTGCCCACGAGGCTGCGGTTGTGCTCCAGGGAGATCCGCTGCTGGAGTTCCATGAGATTTTCAAAGCGTCTCCTCTTTACGGGTTCGGACACCTGTCCCTTCATGGTGGCCGCCCGGGTCCCCTCCTCCGGGGAGAATTGGAACACCCCAAGCCTCTCGAAGCGGGTCTTCTCCACCCAATCGGCGAGCTCCGAAAAATCGGCCTCCGTCTCACCGGGAAACCCTACCATGAGGGTGGTTCTCAGGCAGACTCCAGGGATTTCTTCCCTGATCCTGGCGATAAGGGCCTCCAGGGATCTGCGGCTGCCGGGCCGCCCCATGGCCCTCAGGATCCCGTCACTGACGTGCTGGAGGGGCAGATCGATGTACTTGCAGATTTTATCGGATTCAAGAATCCGGCTGAGAAGGGCTGAATCGATCCGGTCCGGAAAAGCATAGAGCAGACGGATCCAGGCGAGCCCTTCAAGGGAGCATAGGCTTTCCAGGAGGCCGGCCAAGGTGGTTCCATCACGGAGATCCTCTCCATAGGCAGTGGTGTCCTGGGCGACGAGATCGATCTCCTTGACCCCCTGGGCGGCAAGCAGCCTTGCTTCCTCGTGGATGGAAGCAATGGGGCGACTCCGGAAGCTTCCTCTCAGGCTGGGAACGATGCAGAAGGAACACGACCTGGAGCAACCCTCTGCGATCTTTATGTAGGCGTGGTAGGACGGTCCGGACAGAATACGAGGCACCGTATGGTCATAGAGGAAAGAGGTTCTCCCGGTATACACCCGCCTGTCCTGATCTAAGCTCGACTCAAGGAAGTCCACGATCCGGGGAAACTGGTCGGTTCCAAGGAACAGGTCGACCTCGGGTAACTCCCCGGCCAACTCCGCACCATAGCGCTGGGCGAGACAGCCGGTTACAACAACCCTTCGGCACGAGCCAACCCGCTTCAGGTCCACGGCCTCCAGGACAGTCTCGAGAGCCTCCTGTGTTGCTTCTGTTATGAATGAGCAGGTATTGATCAGGATAATGTCCGCCTGGGCAGGGTTCGGACTGATGGTGTAGCCCCTTTTGACCAGGAGGCCGAGCATGACCTCTGAGTCGACCTGGTTCTTCGGGCATCCCAGGCTTATGAGGCAGACCGATTCCTTTTTCATGATCCTAATTATACCTGAACGATCCGGGGGAGAAAACGAGGGCCCACTCCCCACTCAGGTCGACCAGCCCGTGTTGCGTCTGAGACACCCATCTGGGCCTAGGATTCTTGCAAGTATATGATTTCGCGATTTTTTCCGTTTTCACAGGAGAACACCCTTATCCCCTCGCTCCTGGGCTCACGGGGTGACCCTATCAGGGTTCGCGGGTGGGCAGGTTCCTGCCCCTTCCCCACGAACACGACTCACGACCCACGAACACGACCCACGAATCACGAACACGACTCACGAACACGAATCACGAACACGAATCACGAACACGAATCACGAACACGACCCACGAATCACGAACACGACCTTTCCCCTCCCCGCTCACCCTTGACGGGTACCCCACCGCTTCCGCAATGTCGCTCGGAGGCAAGGGGGTTTTCCAAAAGTCAGGAAACTCCACGGTCTGTCCAACTTGACAATCCCCCCTTTCTCCTATAGGATAGATGGGTTTTTGATGCATCCTCCCGGGAGGGTTCCAGTGGCGAGAGGAACCGATTCCCCGAGGGGGAGGTGAGGGAATGGCAAGGCTCGAGGTTCGGTTCAACAACGTTGCATTAAGGCAGGTTCCCCTGGACAAACCGTCTATCATGATTGGGAGGTCGAGGAGGAACGACATCGTAATCGACAACATGGCCGTCTCGAGAAGGCACGCCCGGATCTACCAGGAGGGCCCCAGGTTTATTATCCAGGATCTCAAGAGTCTCAATGGAACATTCGTCAACAACAAGAGGATCTCGGAATGGATTCTCTCCCATAACGACCAGATCCTCATAGGCAAGCACAGCCTGGTCTTTATCGAGGAGGAGGATGAACCCCTGTCACAGGGGGCCGGTTCGGACGGATTCAGTGTGGAGAAGACCCTGATTCTCCAGACCAAGAAGCAGGAGGAGCTGCTGGGCAAGACCCAGAAAGCCGGTGGAGGCGGGGGGCAGGGCGGCGTCCGGTGTTCGATCACGGTCATTTCGGGTTGTTCGGGTCCGCAAGAGATCGAGCTGACAAAGAGCGTCATTACTGCCGGTACAGATCGCCGTGCCGACATAAGGCTCAAGGGGCTCCTTGTGGGAAGATCCGCCTTCCATATAAGCCGGCGACCCTCAGGCTTCTACATCTCCAGCCTGGGGGGTGTGAGGACGACCCGTGTCAACGGTAATCCCGTCAAGGGGCAGCAGGAACTCAAGGACGGCGACGTCATCTCGGTGGGAGGCAACAGCATGCGCTTCCACAGCAAGGCGTGATCGTGAGGGCTCCCTATCTCCCTTGGAATAGAGGCGGCCAGAGGGACTGCCGGTATCCCTCCTGGCTGCAAACCGTGTCACTTCATATCTCTCCCAGCAAGGGGCCTTTTGAATCTGTTGTCGCGATCTTATCCATCTCGCGGTAATAGCGCCCCGGTTACCCAACGGTTCCGCAACGACCCTCGAAGACGAGGGCGTTCTCCGAAAGTCAGGATACTCCCGGGGATCCTGGTTGACGAATTCCTGATAGGGATTTAACCTTATCTCGTGAACAGCTTCCTGGAAAATCCCAATCACGAGACCGGCCGACTCGTCGATTCCCTGGCCCAATGGGTTCTCAGCGGCAGGGGCAAGGCACGGGTATACGGTCTTCTGGGGAGTTCCAGGGCCTATATGCTTTCCAGACTCTGCGAGCAATCCAGGCTCCCTGTCGTGGTGGTCGTTCCAACCCACCGCGAGGCCGAGTCTCTGTGGGAGGATTTCCGGTTCTTTTTCAGGGGCAAGGGAGAAGCCGTGTTGCTCTATCCCCCTCGGGAGTCCCTTCCCTGGGGTCCAATTCCACCCACCCCCGATTCGGTTGCAGACCGTCTCAGGGTTCTGTTTCATCTGGACCAGGACAACAGCAGCATCTGTTTTACCTCGGCCAGGGCGGTGGTGCAGAAGGTGATACCGAGGAGAGTCCTCGGCGGTCTCTCCGTTCTTGTGAAAAGAGGGGATCGGATCGATCAGGACGATCTGATCGATTCTCTGATTCGGTCGGGATACCTTCGTGTCGACACGGTGGAAGAGAAGGGTGAATACACCGTCAGGGGGGGGATCGTGGATGTCTTCTCTCCTCTTTACGATTACCCACTCCGGCTCGAATGGTCCGGGGAAGAGATAGTCTCCCTCAGATGCTTCGATCCCGAGACCCAGAGGTCCTCCATGGAGATCGAGGAGGCCACGGTTATCCCGTCTGGAGAGTTCCTACAAGAGCCGGGGAATCCGGCCCTGGAGGACCTCCTCGCCTACATATCCCCCAGGCAGGTCCTGTTGCTCGATTCTCCTGGCCTGATCTTTCAGGAGATGGCGGGCTTGATGGAAGAGACCAAGGAACGTCTTGAGAATTCCGGCGGCCGGCTCGGATCTTCCCGGTCTCCTGAGGTCCTGGTTTCCGATCCACGGGAGACAGGGGACGCCCTGGTGGAGAAGGCCCGAGTCATCCTGGAGCAGATCGAGATCCGGGGAGAAGCAGAGGACGGCGAAGGGGCTTTCCGATTCCGGGTGGAAGAGAACGCAAACCTGAGGAGGGAGATCCTCAGGGGGCAGAAGGAGGAGATGCTTCTGGAACCTCTTGTAAAGGAGATCGAGAGGTGCCGGGAGAAGGGAATGTCGGTCTTCTTCGTGTCGAGGAACTCGGAGCAGGCCGGCCGGCTCGGCGGGGTTCTCGATGAATACGGAGTCTCCACCGATAGTCTTCAGGTACCTTTTTCGGCGGTAGAGGAGATCGAGAGGGACCGTCCTGCAATCCTTGTGGGAGATCTTTCTGCAGGGTTCCGCCTTGCAGCGGAGGGTCTCGCCTTCATCACCGAGGAGGAGATCTTCGGCGAAAGGCGCAAGGTCCGGAAGCCGGGGAAGAGGAGGCAGGGCCCCTTTTTCACCTCTTTCGGCGATTTGAATCCGGGTGATCCCGTGGTCCATCTCGACTACGGGATCGGCATCTACCGGGGGCTCCACAGGCTGGACGTAGGAGGGGCGAGCAATGACTACCTGCTCCTTGAGTACCTGGGAGGAGACAAGCTCTATGTTCCCGTTCATCGTCTCAATCTGGTCCAGAGATACGTGGGCACGGGAGAGAAGAAGCCCCAGTTGGATCGTCTCGGAGGCACCCGGTGGAAGCGGGTGAAGAAGAAGGTGGCCGCGGCTGTCGAAAACATGGCACGGGAACTGCTTGAGATTTATGCGGCCCGCCGGCTTTTCAGGGGGTTTGCCTTTTCCAAACCAGACCGGTATTTCAGGGAATTCGAGGCCCGGTTTGAGTATGATGAAACGCCTGATCAGTCGGAAGCCATCCAGGACGTTCTGACAGACATGGAGCGGCCTGTCCCCATGGACCGGCTGATCTGCGGCGATGTGGGATACGGTAAGACTGAGGTCGCCATCCGTGCCGCCTTCAAGGCCGTGATGGATGCCAAGCAGGTGGCCGTACTGGTGCCTACAACGGTTCTGGCCCAGCAACACTACCTGACTTTCTCCAAGCGGCTCGAAGACTATCCAATAGTCGTGGAGTCCCTGAGCCGGTTCAAGACGGCCGGGGAGCAGGCCACGATCCTGGAGGAGATCGAAAAAGGTAAGATCGATATCATCATCGGCACCCACCTGCTTCTCCAAAAGGATCTCAAGTTCAAGGATCTCGGTCTGCTCATCGTGGACGAAGAGCACCGGTTCGGCGTTACTCACAAGGAGAGGATAAAGGGACTCAGGAAGCTCGTGGACGTTCTCACCCTCTCGGCCACTCCGATTCCGAGGACTCTCCATATGTCTCTCACCGGGATTCGAGACATGTCGGTCATCAACACGCCCCCCCAGGACAGGCAGACGATCCGCACCTTTCTCTATCCCTTTGATAGAGAAGTGATCCGGAATGCCATCATCCAGGAGGTCAAACGGGGAGGCCAGGTCTTCTTCGTCCATAACCGTGTCCATGATATCATGGCCATGCACGACTATCTGAGAAACCTCGTGCCCGAGGTGAAGCTGGCCGTAGCCCACGGTCAGATGGGAGAGCGTGCCCTCGAGAGGGTCATGCTCGATTTTATTACACACCGGATCGACGTACTCCTCTGTACGAGTATCATCGAGTCGGGTCTCGACATTCCCACGGCCAACACGATCATCATCGATCATGCAGAACAGTTCGGCCTGGCAGACCTGTACCAACTCCGTGGTCGGGTCGGGCGGAGCAAGGAGAAGGCATACGCCTATCTGCTCGTTCCAGGGGAGGGAGCCCTATCGCGAGACGCCCTCAAGCGGCTTAGAGCCATTCAGGAATTCACCGAACTCGGGTCGGGATTCAAGCTGGCCCTGCAGGATCTGGAGATTCGGGGAGCGGGCAATCTCCTGGGTACTCAGCAGTCAGGGCATATTGCCGCGGTCGGGTTTGAAATGTATACTCAGCTCGTGGAAAAGGCCGTCAGGCGGTTCAGGGGTGAGAGGATCGAGGAAAAGGTTGTACCTGAGATCCGGTGGAACAGACCTGCCTTCATCCCGGATGACTACGTTGCGAACCCCCATCAGAGGCTGTCGATCTACAAGCGGCTGTCAGCGGCCGAGACGGATGAAGACCTGGAGGATATACGAGCTGAACTGGTGGACCGGTATGGAACGGTTCCAGAGCCGGTTTCTCATCTTCTGGCAGTCATGAGGGTTAGGCCCCTGTTGAGCCGGATGGGGGTGAGGACCTTCGACTTTGACGGGCGTCGGGTGGTTCTCGGCTTTGAGAAGGCCGCAAGGATCGAACCCGGCGCCATCGTGGCCCTTGCAAGGAGGTTTCCAGACCGGGTCCGGTTCAGCCCTGATCTGAGGTTGAGGATCGAACTCGATGGCGAGAAGGACGTCCACGAGGTGGTGAAGAACCTCTTGGGGCAGTTGAAAATTCAGGAGGACAGGCCCGGGGATGTGGATATCTCCAGTATCGGGTTGGGGTAGGGTCTTCCGATGAGGAAAGGTATGAGAAGGGTACTCTTTTCGGTTGGGCTCTTGGTTCTATTCACCCTCTCGGGATGCAAAAGGGGTGATATCCCCGCCCACATTCTGGCCCGTGTGGATGGCAAGGCCATAACCCTGGAGGATTTCAATCGAGAATTCCGTCAGATGAGGCTGGAGAATGAGTTTTCCCCTGGAGGACATGAGGCGCTCATGGAGATGAAGGAGAGATTCCTCGAGCAGATGGTGGAGGAGGCTCTTATCCTGGAGGAGGCCAGACGTCTGGGAATGACGGTGACAGATGAGGAGCTGGAAGCCGAAGTCATGGAGACCAAAAGCGACTACAAGGGGGAGAGCCTCCGGGACTACTTGAGCAGCCAGGGACTCTCCTTTGAGACGTGGAAAAAGAGGGTGAAGGAGAGGATACTGATCGAGAAGACGATTCAAACAGGCTGCCATTTCGACGGTACCATCACCACGGAGGAGGCCCGCGCCTACTACGATGCCCACCGTGAGGATTATCTGCTTCCCGAGCGGGTCAGAGCCAGGCAGATAGTCGTGGCCTCGGAGCGGAATGCCAAGAAGATCCTTCGGGAACTCAAGGCGGGGAAGGAGTTTGAAGAACTCGCCCTTGAAAATTCCCTGGGGCCTGAGAGCGCCTTCGGAGGGGATTTGGGGTATTTTGCCCGGGGCGATATGCCTGGGGAGTTCGACGTGGTCTTCTCCATGGAGAAGGGAGAGATCAGCAAGCCTGTGAGGAGTCCTTACGGATACCATATCTTCAAGGTGGAAGACAAGGTACGGGGCCGCCAGCTTACATTTGAAGAGGTGGCCGACGATGTGAAGAGGAAAATCGCTCGGATCAAGTCTGAACAGCTTTACTACCAGTGGTTGGAGGAACTGAAGAAGAACGCCAAGATCGAGATCAACCACCGGCTCTTGGAATACACGGAGTGAGGCCAGCTTCATGGGATGGACATGGCTCAAGATTCTGGTTTGTTCCTTTGCCCTTGCCCTTCTGGATCCACCGGGAAGGGCTGAGATCGTCGACCGGATAGTGGCCATTGTCAACGACGACATAATAACCCTCTCCGAACTCGAGAGATTCAGGAGATCCTTCTTTCCCAGAATACCCAAAGGGGGCGACCCCCTGAACGTCCGGTTCAACCTCGAGGATGCGAGGCGGAGGGCACTCGACGACCTTATCGAGGAGAAACTCATCGAGCAGGAGGCGAAGAGGAGGGGGATCCAGGTGAGCAAGAGCCGGGTGAAGGAGGCATTGGAATCCTTCAGGAGGCAGAGGGGTTTGACCAAGAGCCAGTTCGAGGCCGCGCTGCGTGCAGAGGGCCTCACCTACGAGGATATCAGGCAGGAAGTGATCAATGGGCTGAGGAAGACCACTCTGGTCAACCAGGTCGTCAGATCGAAGGTCGAGGTGAAAGAGGAGGATGTAAGAAGCTACTACCAGACCCATATCAACGACTACAGAACCGAGGAATCGGTGAGGATCACTCATATCAGGATCCCTCTCCCTCCGAATGCAACGGGGGAGGCCGAAGCTTCGGCCCTTTCAAAGGCCGAAGAGATCGTCGGAAGGGCAGAGAAGGGTGAGGACCTTGCCTCTCTTGCACGTACATATTCCCAGAGCATCTCTGGCCTGGAGGAGGGTGATCTCGGTTACTTCAAGAAGGGGGAAATGATTCCCGCCCTTGAGAAAGAGGCGTTCAGCCTTCCTGTGGGAGGAGTGGGGGGGCCGATTCGAACGCCCGATGGGGTCGTTATCATCCAGGTGACGGATAGAAAAGAGGCAAAGCCGATTCCTCTGGCCGAAATACGGAAACGGGTCGAGGAGGACTGCTACAGGGAGTTGGCGGAACGGCTGTACAGGCGCTGGCTGGCCAAGCTCAAGAAGCGGTCTTTCATTGAGGTGAAGCTCTGAGCTGACGGTATCTGGTGCCTCCGGGCTCTTGGTCCATGTCTATCCCTGAACGGGATTGTGGAAGCGACGGGAACCCCATGAGAGGATCTTTTGACAGAGAGTGGATCCCCCTCGGGGCGGGGGGCTCGCCCGGAGTTGACAAGGGGCCCCGGAATGGGTTAACCCTTTTGTGAAATCTCGCTCAATCCCCGGCACCTGAGCTCCGCGGCCGAGTTCTTACAGGAGGAAGAGGATGGCTTACCAGAACCTTCTGCTTGACATCGCCGAAGGCATCGGGACAGTGGCCATCAACAGGCCTAAGGCTCTCAATGCCTTGAACATGGAGACCCTCCACGAGCTTCAGGCGGTATTCGGGGAACTGGAGGAGGACGACAGGGTCGGGGTGGTGATTCTGACCGGATCTGGAGACCGGGCTTTCGTGGCCGGAGCCGACATTCAGGAGATGAAAGAGATGAACTGCCTGGAGGCTTTCCGGTTTTCGAGGCTCGGTCACGAGACCCTCGGCCGGATCGAAAGGATGGGCAAGGTGGTGATTGCGGCGGTCAATGGTTTTGCTCTGGGAGGGGGTACGGAGCTCGCCCTTGCGTGCGATTTCGCCTTCGCCTCTGACAAGGCCAAATTCGGTCTGCCGGAGGTCACCCTGGGGGTGTTTCCGGGGTTTGGAGGAACCCAGAGGCTTCCCCGGCTGATAGGAAAGGCCAGGGCCAAGGAGTTGATCTTTACGGGGAGCATGATTTCGGCTGAAGAGGCAAGGGATTTGGGGATCGTCAATCGGGTCTTTCCAGGGGATTCTTTGATGGAGGAGACTAGAAAGGTGGCGGGGAAGATCGGCTCCAACGGACCTATCGCCCTGAAACTCGCCAAGGCGAGTATCGACAGGGGATATGAGGTCGCGCTGGAAGAGGCATGCCACATGGAGTCCCTCTCCTTTGGTATGTGTTTTGCCACGATGGATCAGAGAGAAGGCATGGCATCCTTTGTGGAGAAACGGAAGCCCCGGTTCGTGGGAAGGTGAAAGCCGGATGAGGCCCGGCTGACTGGAAGAGGGGAGCCGGCGAGGAGGAGACACGTGAAGATTGTGGTTTGTGTGAAGCAGGTTCCGGACACGACGGACGTGAGGATCAATCCTGAGACGGGTACGCTGATTCGGGAAGGGGTTGAGAGCATCACCAATCCCTTTGACGAGTTTGCCATCGAAGAGGGTCTTCAGATCCGGGAGAAGTACGGGGGGGAGGTCAACGTAGTCAGCATGGGGCCTCCCCAGGCGATCGATGTCCTTCGGAACGCACTCGCCATGGGGGCTGACAGGACGATTCTACTGTCTGACCAGGCCTTTGCCGGAGCGGACACCCTGGCCACGGCCTATACCCTGTCCAAGGCCATCGAGAAGATCGGTGAGGTCGACTTGGTGATCTGCGGAAAACAGGCCATCGACGGGGATACCGCACAGGTCGGCCCTGGTGTGGCGACGCGCCTGAAGATTCCCCAGCTCACCTATGTCTCGAAGGTGAAGGAGATCGACCCTGAGAAGAGGCGGATTGTGGTTGAGAGAATGCTTGAAGACGGCAAAGAGGTCGTGGAATCCTCTCTGCCTGCTCTGATAACGGTTATGAAGGACATCAATGAGCCGAGACTCCCCTCGCTTTTGGGTATAAAGAAGGCGGCCAGGGCCGATATCCCTACCTGGACCGTGGCCGATATTGACGTGGACCCTAAGAAGGTGGGCTTTGACGGATCTCCCACCTGGGTGATGCGGGTCTTCACACCTGAACAGAGGGGAGGGGGGGAGATCCTCCAGGGTGAGGTTCCAGAAGTTGTTGCCCAACTGGCCGACAAGTTGCTGGAGGCCAAGGTGATCAAATAGCCCTGCCAGGAGGGGAGGAAGAATGCCGAAGCTGATAATCGATATAGAAACCTGTACAGGATGCGGGGCCTGTATAGAGGCCTGCCCGTATGACGCTCTATCCCTTGTGGACAACCTGGCCGTGGTCAACGAGAAGTGCACCTTCTGCGGAGCCTGTCTCGATGTCTGCCCTGTGGATGCCATCACGATCGAGAAGGAGGAGAAGAAAGCCGGAACAGATGTGGAGGGGTACAGGGACGTATGGGTTTACATCGAGCACGACCGGGGCAAGCTCGCAAACGTCTCCTTTGAGCTGCTCGGCCAGGGTAGAAGGCTTGCCGATAGTCTGGGGTGCAGTCTCTGCGGAATGCTTCTCGGAGATGGAGTCGAATCGTTTGCCTCAGAGGCTTTCCATTACGGAGCGGAGAGGATCTACCTCACCCAAGACCCTCTCCTCAAAGAGTACCGTACGGAACCTTATGCGGCAGCTGCCGTCAACCTGATTCGCAAGTACAGGCCCGAAGTGGTTCTTTTCGGTGCCACCATCCAGGGCCGTGATTTTGCCGGATGCGTGGCCACCACATTGGAGACGGGGTTAACCGCAGACTGCACGGGCCTCGACATCGATCCGGAGAAGAAACTCCTCAGGCAGACCAGGCCGGCCTTTGGGGGGAACATAATGGCTACCATTGTCTGTGAGGCTCGCCGGCCCCAGATGTCGACCGTACGGCCGAAGGTTTTCCCCATGCCCCCAAGAGACGAATCGAGGCAGGGAGAGATAGTCAGGGAACCGCTGGCCATGGATGAAGATCAGGTCCATACCCGGGTATTGGAGTTCGTCAAGGGGGCCGAGTCGATCAATCTTATGGATGCCGAGATAATCGTGTCCGGCGGGCGAGGGCTTGGCGGCCCCGAGCAGTTCAAGGTAATCAGAGAGCTGGCCGAGGTTTTGGGGGCGGCCGTCGGGGCATCGAGGGCTGCGGTCGATTCGGGTTGGATCCCATACGAGCACCAGGTCGGCCAGACAGGAAAGACGGTCAGGCCCAAGATCTACTTCGCATGCGGTATCAGCGGCGCCATCCAGCACCAGGCGGGGATGAAGACCTCTGATATCATAGTTGCCATCAACAAAGACCCTGAAGCTCCCATCTTCAAGATCGCCACCTATGGAATCGTGGGAGATCTCTTCCAGGTAGTTCCCCGGCTGACCGAGGAGTTCAAGGCACGGCTCGGCAAGGCTTAGCCTCTCCGGATTCCGGGCCTGTGTGTCCGGGGGGGTCTGTTGGCCTGAATGATGGACAGCTGAGAGACTACAGCAGAGATCTCAGGCTGGAACCGCTGAGAGGGGGCGCAAACCGGTCAATTGGACACGGTCGAGCCCCCGGTACTGGATCAGTACCTTGAAGGTGTCTCCCATCCCCCCCTCGGGCAGGATGAGATGCTTCATGGTGAGGCGCTCGACCAGCGACTGGCGGGGGGTAAGCCCTTCGTTCCTCTTTTCGAGTTCTTCCAAGAAGCCGAGACAGAGAAGGAACCGGTATTGCGGTACAAGGCCTGCCAGACGGAATCCCAGGGATTCCCCTTTCTTGATGAGACCGGTGAAGTTGACATGGGTCGTCATGTCCTGGAGCCCGATGTGGGCGTAAGGGTTATCCGAGCAGGTGTGCCTGTAATAGCACAGCAGTGTGCCGGAGAGACGAGGGGCATCGTAGAGCTCCTCGGCCAGATAGCCGTAGTCGATGGTCAGGAAAAAACCCCGGCTGAGGATCCTGGCCAGCCGGTCATACCATCCAAGGGCCTGGAGGTTGATCTCGGCCTTTTGACCTTCGGCAAGGCTTACCCCCATCTGGTCGAAATACCTCACTATCTCCGCGGTTGAAGGCTCGTCAAAGACCTCGCGAAAGCCACCTTCTTCTTCGGTTACGTAGATCTCCAGGAGCCTTCCGTCCTCGACCACGACACGGTGGGCTGGAAAGGCATCGAAGAACTCGTTGGCAACCACGCACCCCTGGAGTCCCTGGGCACAGGCAGCCTCGGGATCAAGCCAGTGGACTCGGTCTTCATAGGAGGCGAGTCTGTCTTTCTGTTCTTCCCTAAAGGGGTTGCTCTTCTCGACTATGCCGTACTCGATCCTTTCGAAAAACCGGGGAGACTCCCTGGCAATGGAGTCGAGAATGTCTGCGGCGAGTGTGCCCCTTCCCGCTCCGGCCTCAAGGATCCAAAAGGCCTCCTCTCCGAGAAGGCTGTCCATCTCCATCAGCTGTCTTCCAAGAAGGCGTCCGAAGACCGGGTGGACACAGGGGCTCGTGTAGTAGTCGCCGTCTTTGCCTATCTTCTGTCCTTTGGTCTGGTAGTAGCCGTGAACCGGGTGGTAGAGGCAGAGCTCCATGAACTCAGAAAATGTGATCCTCCCCTTGTCACGGATCCGTCTCAGGATGAACTTCTTGAGGTCTGGATTCTCACGGGCAGGCGGGATCTTCACAGGCCGACCCCGCTGATTGTCTCGCCACAGGCCGGGCATTTTCCGCTTACCAGAGAGTAGCTCTGGAGAGTGTATCCGAATCTTTCAATGAGCAGCTTGCCGCAGCGGGGACAGTACGTGTTTTCCCCTCCGGCTCCAGGCACGTTTCCCTGATAAACGTACTTGAGTCCCTCTTCGATCCCTATCTGCCTGGCCCTTTCCAGGGTTTTGATAGGGGTCCTGGGCACGTCCTGGAGCCTGTAAGTGGGATAGAACTGGGTGACATGCCATGGAATCGTTCGGTCCAGATCGGCGATGAACCGGGCTATGTTCCTGAGTTCCTCGTCGGAGTCGTTGTGGTTTGGGATGACAAGAGTGGTGATCTCGATCCAGATCCCCAGCTCCCTATATAGCCTAATCGAATCGAGGACCGGTTGCAGCCTCGCTCCGCAGACCTTGCGGTAGAACTCCTCGGTGAAGGCCTTCAGATCGATATTAGCCCCGTCGAGATAAGGCCTGATAGCGCGCAGGGCCTCGGGGGTGATATATCCGTTGGTGACAAAGACGTTCTTGAGGCCTTCCTGGCTTGCCAGTTCGGCCGTGTCCAGAGCATACTCGAAGAAGATCGTCGGCTCCGTGTAGGTGTAAGCTATGCTCTGGCAGCCTGTCTGTTGAGCCAGAGAGACGATTCTCTCAGGTGGAAGAGGTTCGCCTGGGATCTCCCCATGGGATCCGGATATCTGGGAGATACTGTAGTTTTGACAGTGGAGGCACCTGAAATTGCACCCCGCAGTGGCGAAACTGAAGGTCTTCGTCCCTGGCAGAAATTGGAAAAGGGGTTTCTTTTCAATGGGGTCGACAGCCGTGGAGACCGCCTTGCCGTATACGAGACTGAAAAGGGTTCCCCCTCGGTTCTCCCGGACCCCGCAAATTCCGCGGCCCCCCTCCTTTACTACGCATTCATGAAAACAAAGACGGCACCTGACCCTTCCGCCCGCGAGTTTTTCGTAGAATGCCGCTTCCTTCATATGCCTCCTCCACCTCATTATAGCCCTCCCCTCGTGGATTATCAATCGGTGCCGGCCAGGGGAGCGGGACAAGCTCAAAGCCAGGTCTCAGAGGAGGGAGACTTCTCCGGTTTGCTTCGCAACTCTGTTTCCCTTAGAATTAAGAAGGTGAGTATGGGGCCGGCCCGTGGGACTCTGGTGATCCCGCCACCGGACTCTGGGGGAAGAAGGTGCTTTCAGTCGAAGAGGCGCTCAATTGCATGCTCGACTCTGTCAGCCAGGTGGGCTCGGAGTTGATACCCCTTACGGCCGCGTTGGGCCGGGTTCTCGCCGTCGATGTGGCTGCCCCTGCAGACCTGCCCCGGTTCAGCCATGCAACGGTAGATGGTTTTGCAATACATTCCCAGGACGCGGAGCAGGCCTCCAAAGGCAAGAGGATTCCCCTCAAGGTGATCGAGACGGTGCCGGCAGGATCCTCTTGCCGCGGCGCGGTGAAGCCCGGGGTGACGATCCGCGTCATGACAGGCGCCCCTCTTCCGCCAGGGGCCGGTGCCGTGGTGAGGGACGAGGATACCTCTCCCGGGGGGAAGAACGCCGCTCTGGTCTTGCTCGAAAAGCCGGTTGGCCCTATGGAGAACGTGGCCCGTGCCGGAGAGTCGGTAAGAAGGGGAGATTTGGTGTTGAGAAAGGGGACTACTCTGCGGCCCGGGAATATCGGGGTCCTGGCATCTCTCGGTTTCCGGGAGTTGAAGGTCTTCAGGCGTCCTGAGATCGCCGTTCTCTCCACAGGGAGTGAACTCGTCGATCTGGGGGAGGGGCTTTCCCTGGGGAAGATCTTTGCCAGTTCCTTCTATGTTCTTCTCGCCAAGCTCAGGGAATGCGGCTGTACCCCGGTTCCCCTCGGTGTAGTGGGGGACGAGCAGGACCGGATCAGAGAGAGGATTCGATCGGGGCTTGTCGCCGACGGAATAATCACAACCGGTGGGACGGGGCATGGGGGTTCGGACTGGGTGAGGCCAGCATACAGGGAGATGGCGGTGGGCCGGCGTGTGGATGGTGTGGCAATGAGCCCCGGCCGTTCTTTTGTTTTCGGCCTTTTGGAGGGGAGACCGGTTTTTGCTCTTCCCGGTAGTCCAAGCGCTTCGATCGTGACCTTTGAGGAGCTGGTGAAACCTGTGCTCCTGAAAATGGGTGGGAAGAGGCGGGACCAAGGACCGAACGGCCGGACTGTGAAGATCGATTTGGGAGGTAGGGTCAGGGGGAGGAACGGGGTCCAGAGGTATGTGCTGAGCAGGATAGTGGTCGAGGACGGAAGATTGACCGCCGTTCCCATCGCCGGGGAACCACGCGGGTCGTTGGGGGCCGTCACCTATGCCAACGGAATGATCGTTCTTCCTGCAGGCGAATCTGAGGTCCTGCCTGGACAGAAGGTCTGGGCGAGGCTCTTCGGACTCGACATCTAGGGTCTCTATGGAAAGGCGGTTGCTGATGTTGGACAAGAGAGGTGGGAGATCATGATCCCTATTGTCTCCATTGTGGGCAAATCCAACAGCGGAAAGACCACACTGATCGAGAGGGTTGTCCCTGAGCTTGCAGGCCGGGGATACAGGGTGGCCACCATCAAACACGATGTCCATGGGTTTGAGATAGACCGGGAGGGAAAGGATAGTTGGCGCCATCGGAGGGCGGGGACCTACATGGTGATTCTTTCCTCCCCCAAACAGATAGCCCTGATCCAGGATGTGGATCGGGACCTGAGCTTGGAGGAGCTGAGGGAGCGATTCGTGCAGGATGTGGATATAGTCCTCTCAGAGGGGTTCAAGAGGGACAGCCAACCCAAGATCGAGGTCTTCCGGGAGGAGGAACACGGGGAACTGATGTGCTCTGTGGAGGATAATCTCATCGCCGTTGCGACGGATCGAAAGGTCGATCTCCCGGTCCCCTGTCTCGACATGAACGACGGCAAAGGGGTGGCGGATTTCATCGAAGAGAGATTCCTCCGGCAAAGGGGTGGTGAGGGGATCTCTCTCGTGGTGGACGGCCGGTCCGTGTCGATGACCCCTTTTATCAAGACCCTATTCACGACGACAATCCGTGCTATGGTCTCAACGCTGAAGGGCTGCCATGATCCGAGGAGGATCAGGATAATCCTGGAATGAAGGTACGGGGAATCTCTTGGACGGAAGCCGAGGGGTAGCTGTCATGACCGTCTGCAGGAGGGAGAGTTCGAACCGGAAAGCAGGGGGAGGGCGCCGTTTCGGCGGAGTGCTTCTCATTGTCTTGGCCGTCCTGTTTGTCTGGAGCGCCCGGGCCCCTGGTCTCACGAGCGTCTCGACGGAGACCAAGATTTCCCGGATCAAGGATTTCCGCAAGAGGAGAAACGAGTTCCTGAAGAATCACCCCCGTTCACCTCTGAGTGCACGAGACAGGGAGAGATTTCAGGGCCTTGATGTCTATCCCATCAATCTGAAGTACGTCTTTGTTGGGAAGATCGAGCGTTACCGTCTCAATATCCACAACCCGGACTACTACGCCACCTTTCCGACCAACAAGGGGACCAACAAGCGCTATATCCGTTACGGCAGGTTCAGCTTCGAACTGGAAGGAGTCACCTACACCCTCCAGCTCTACAAGTCGATTCTGAGTGATTACCTCTTCGTGCCGTTCAGAGACAAGACCAATGGGAAGGAGACCTACAGGCTCGGCCGGTACCTCAATGCAGAGATCTTTCCCGGGTATTACACCATCATTGATTTCAACATGGCCTACAATCCCAACTGTGCATTCAACGAAAACTCCGTCTGCCCCATTCCGCCGGAAGAGAACTATCTCCCCGTGGAAATCAAGGCAGGGGAAAAAAGGTACAGGAGCCCTTCACACCCCCGGGAAGAGACGGACTAATGGACGAGTAGGGATTCAACCAGTGCAACAGCGGCCTCACTCGCCCAGTCTCTCGGCCCGAGGGATCTGCCGATTATTCTGCCTTTGCGGTCTATGAGGAAAGTCGCGGGCAGGGATGTTACGTGATACGTCGATTTGGCCTTTCCGGTACTATCCAAGAGGATGGGAAAGGAGAGTCCCTTCTTCTCGACAAAAGGCCGTACGATCCTCGCTCCTCCCTGATCAAGGGAGACAGCGAGAACAACGAATCCTCTCCCTTTGAATCGCCGGTAAAGGGCTTCCAAAGGCCCCATCTCCTTCTTGCAGGGGCTGCACCAGGTGGCCCAGAAATTGAGTAAGACCACATTTCCCCGGAAATCGCTGAGCCGGACCGGCTTGCCCTCGAGATCGACCGCCGTAAAGCTCTTCGGAGCGAGGGGCTTTTCATACCTCAAGACACGCATCCGCCAGAAGAGGTCGACCTGGCCGAACGAGAGACTCGACGAGAGAACCAAGCAGAGGCCCGAGAGGACGACGAGAAGCAGCCCCTTCGGGCGCATCATGCCGCTTTGGATCGATGCCATTGGAATGGCCTTGAGAATCAAAGATTTTTTGTCTTACACTCCATAATATTCCGATTATCGGGAGGGGCTGTCAAGGCGCGGGGGTTCCCCGGTTTTCATGGGGTCGCGGGCGGACAGTTCGCGTCCCTTCCCGAGGAACACGACTCACGAACACGAATCACGAATCACGAACACGACCTTTCCCCTTCCCGCTCGCCCTTGATGGGTACCCCGCCGCTTCCGCAATGTCGCCCGGAGGCAAGGGTGTTCTCCAAAAATCAGGAAGCTCCACGGTTTGGTTCTGGTTGACTTTAAGGGGAAAAGAGGGTAGTGAGTCGGAGTGAGTGCCGGGAGGGTTGCCGGGTCGATCCATGCCGCTGTCGGGATACGTTGCGGGTCGGCGGCTGGAGGTCGGTCATTTCGAGGGTTTCCGCAATGAGGGTCGAAGAGAGGATTGGGCGTCGGTTGAGAAGAGAGGGGGCGACGATCTCCGTGGCTGAGTCTTGCACGGGGGGATTGATCGCCCATCGGATTACCAACGTGTCTGGCAGCTCCGACTACTTTGAGTCCGGGGTTGTCTCTTACAGCAATGAATCGAAGGCGGACCTCCTAGGCGTACGGCTCTCCTTGATTGATGACCACGGCGCCGTCAGTGAGCCCGTCGCAAGGGCGATGGCGGAAGGGATTCGCAGGAAAAGGAATACCACCTTAGGCCTGGCGACCACGGGTGTTGCGGGCCCCTTGGGAGGGACGGCCAGGTCCCCGGTGGGAACGGTCTTTATAGCCCTGTCCGGCCCGAATGGGACGGCTGTGAGGCGTTTTTGCTTCAAGGGGACGAGACTGAAGGTCAAGAGGCTCGCTGCGGACAAGGCCCTTGAGATGGTCTTGGAGTATTACGAAGAGCGCGATACCATCGGGTGAAGGAACCCCCCAGGTCCCTCTCTATTGGTGCCACCCTGCCGGGTGGCCGAGCCAAGCTGTCAGTTTATCGACTGTTTCCTGATGACGGCCTTGAAAGCCCTTACGACCTCCGGATCGAACTGGGTACCGGCGTTTCTCTCGAGTTCCAGAATGGCGCTCTTGGGCGACATGGCCTTGCGGTAAGGCCTGGTCGAGACCATGGCGTCGTAGGCGTCGGCCACGGCGACTATTCGGGCTTCGAGAGGAATCTGAGTGCCGGTGAGACCATCGGGATAGCCCCGCCCGTCAAAACGCTCATGGTGGTTTCTAATAACGGACCTGGCCTTCCAGGGAAGGTTGAGGGGCCTGACGATGTTGTCGCCGATAAGGGGGTGTTTCCGGACAGCCTGCCACTCGTCTCTGTCGGGGAAAGCGGCCTTTTCCAGGATGTCCGGCACCACACCGATCTTGCCGATGTCATGGAGGAGGCACATCTGGTGGAGCGACTCTATCCTGTCTTCAGGGAGCCCCATCTGGCGGGCCACCTCCACGGAGTACTGGGCAACCACTTCCGAATGACCTTTTGTATATGGGTCCTTTGCTTCCAGGGCATAGGCGAGAGCCTGGATGGAACTGAAGAAGTTCTTCCTGAGATCCTCATAGAGCTTGGAGTTTTCTATGGCGATGGCGATGTTGTTGGCAAAGCTCAAAAGGTACTCTCTGTCCTCCTGGTTTGCCCTCAGTTTCTCGGCTTTCTTGTCCGCCGCCAGAACACCGATTATCTTGTTCTTGGCGATGAGAGGAACCACCACAAAGGCCTTGGGCCGAAACAACCTGATAATCAGGTTCTCCTGATTGATAGGCGAATCTCTTACATCCTCAATTATCGCCGGAACCCCCGTACTGGCGACCCTGGCAAGGATATTGTTCAGACGTGTGAGGGGTACCTGGTAGTCCCTGATCCTTTCGATCAAGTCTGGTTCCGACCCCTTTGCATGGAGAATCTTGAGGGTTCTTGTCTCTTCGTCGATATGGAAGATCACAAAACGGTCAAACCCGAAAAGACGGGCCAGGAGGCTGAAGGCGACCTCCAGAATGTTTCGGAGATCGAGGATGGAAACGACCGCCTGGCTGGCCTGCTGGATCGAGGCGAGCTGGTGGACCTTTTTCTGGAGTGCCAGGTTGAGTTGATGGACCTCGTCGTACTTGTGCTGGAGTAACTGCTTGTCCCGTTCCAACTCGACGATACTCTCCTCCAGGAGCTTTCTGCTCCTGAAAAGGGTGGAGTCGAAAATGAGGAAGGAACGGCGGAAGGTCCATTTCACCCGATACTCGCAGAAGGGATGGCCGTCGAAAAAGCAGCGGATCTCTTCAACCCGTGCAGGCGGCATGTCCCATATGGTGGGAATGGCCGTGTAGACACCCTGATTGAAGTAGCAGAAGCTTTTGACCGGCTCGGTCTCCTTGAACCAGTGGAGGCGGACTACGGCATGCCTCCGTCCTCTCTCAATGAGCTCGAGCGTTTTGTTCCGGTTGTATTTGTCGTTGAACTTCTGGATCCTCGCCAAGATCGTCTTGGGTGAGCCGAAGAACCTGATCAGGACCTTCTGGATGTCGCTCATCTTCATGTTGACCGTGGAATCGTATCCGATATCGATGGCTATGCGTGGATCCCCAAAGATCTCCTCGGCCCGCCGAAACATCTCGGCACAGACTTGGCTGGATACCCAGTTGTTGCTGTCCTTAAGGTAGGATTTCGGGTCTGTAAGGACGTCCAGTTCCGGATGGAGGTTCTCGATCAGGCGATTCACGTCGTCGGGGCGTCGCGAATCGACGTAATCGAGGATTGCCCGGGTGACGACGCAGCTATGGATCTTTTCCAACGACGAGTCTCTTCCCGTGGTGTTTATTTGTTAATACCGATACTACTAATACACGCATTTTGCCCGCAAATCAACCAAAATGAACCCGGAGTTTCCCAGTGGGGCTGGGAGAGGACCGCGAAGGGCCCATGAAATTCCGAGACCCACATGATAGAATCAGGGAGAGAGGGGGAGTTCTTCGGAGAAAGGGGGTATGGGACGATGATCGAGAAGGTTCTTGTGGCTACGGATGGTTCTCTCCATGCGAGGAAGGCCGTTGAATATGCAAGTGATATTGCGGCGAAGTACGATGCTACTCTCTATCTGGTTCATGTGGTCCCCGAGACGGAGATCCCTGAGGAGGTGCTCGAATACATCAGGGTAGAGGGAATCGAGGATCCTCCTGAAAGTGTCTACCTCGAGAAGGTGGGCCGCGGGATCATCGAGGTCGCAGAAGAAGAGGCCAGGGCCAAGGGTGTGAAGCGCGTCGAGCCGGTGGTGCTCCAGGGAGATCCGGCTGAAACGATTATCGAACTGGCCAGATCGAAGGGGGTCGATATGGTTGTCACCGGGAGTCGCGGTCTGGGTGGAGTCAAGGGGCTGCTTCTGGGGAGTGTCTCCAGCAAGATATGCCACCTGGCTGATTGCACGTGCGTGACAGTGAAGTAGCTCCTTTGTTCCAGCCGGGAGGATGATGAAAAGCCTCGGTCTTTGCGCCATGGCGAAGCCGAGGCTCTTCGGTTTGCCTCCATGCCCCTACAACAGGATGAAAGCGGTTCCCGTCATGGAGACCGGGAAGAAGTCGAATCCTTCCGTGAGCATCCGTGATGCCGTGCCGGATGATCTTCCTTTTCTCCGCAGCCTTGCCCTTGAGGCGTTCTCCGTCTACGGGGATTATGAGACCATCCTCACGGGTTTCTTTGTTCGCCGGGACGTTCACACCTATGTGGCCGAGGAGGTCCACGGAGGGCGGGCGATACCTGTGGGGCTCCTCATGATGATCCTCCGGAAACCGAGAAGGTATGGGCCGTGTTTTGCCGAGATCCTGGCCATAGCGGTGGAACGGAATGAACGCGGAAAGGGGATCGGATCTCGCCTCATCGAATTCGCCAAAAGGTGGCCTCTCTCCATTCGGACCGACTCTCCGACTAGGGAAGTGCGGCTCTCTGTGGCCGAATCCAACATCAGGGGGCTCTCTTTTTTCCGCCGCCACGGCTTTGAAATCGTGAGGAGAGAGCCTTGGAGGTATCCTGCCGGCCAGAGAGCCTTTGGGATGCGTTTCTCTCTATGAGAGACGGGATCTAGTCCTTCTGGGCCCGGCGGAGAGCTTCCAGAGCCGTATCCATGAGACTCTCCGCAGCCTTCCGGCTGAAGTCGAAGCGAATA
Organism: Deltaproteobacteria bacterium; assembly: GCA_019308905.1. Taxonomy (NCBI): domain Bacteria; kingdom Pseudomonadati; phylum Myxococcota; class Myxococcia; species Deltaproteobacteria bacterium. Next base: position 6,465 of record JAFDHF010000002.1, on the reverse strand, counting down.
CCAGCCTTCTGAAACAGCACCGGCAGGGGCTTTGAGCCTCCCAGAGAGAGGGAAGACCGGTAAGAACCGATGGTCTGATCGAAGTCCCTCAAGGACCGCCGCCACACCTGGAGCGCTCCAAGCTGGGCGATTCCATACTCTATGTAGTAGAAGGGGTGGACGAAGAGATGGGACTGTTTCTGCCACAGGGAAGCGAGGCTCTCCTCGTATCCGCTCCAGTCTTCGATGCCGCCGAATCTTTCCTGCAACTCGAGCCAGGTTTTTCTTCTCTCGGCCCGGGTGTGATTCTCGTGCGTATAGAGCCAGTGCTGGAAGGTATCGATGGTGGCGATCCAGGGGAAGATAGTGATCACCTCCTCCAGAAGGTCCCTGTACGAGCGTCGAGAGTCTTCGGGGGTGTAGAACTCGTCCAGAAATCCTGCACCCAGGAGCTCCATGCTCATGGAGGCGACCTCGCAGAACTCGATGGGAGCCTCCCGATAGAAAAACAGTGGTTCCTCCCGGCACTCCAGCGTGTGGAAGGCATGGCCGCTCTCGTGGAGTAGGGTCCGAACGTCCCGATCGATTCCCACGGCATTCATGAAGATAAACGGGAGCCTCACCTCACTGAGGGTCGTCTGGTAACCCCCGGGCGCCTTACCCTTGCGGCTCTCGAGATCGAGAAGTCCCTTCTTCCTCAGAAGGGCGAAGAAGTCTCCAAACTCCGGGTTGATTCGACGGAAGATGCGATGGCATCCCTCGATCAGTTCTTCCGCTTTTGTGAAGGGCCGGAGTGGGGGTCTCCCTTCAAGGTCCACCATCATGTCCCACGGCCTGAGACGATCCAGGCCGAGCCTTTTTCGGCGTTCTCTCATGATGCTCCTGGCTGCGGGAACGGCGACCTCTTCGACGGTCTTGTGAAAACGGAGACAGTCTTGGGGCGTATAGTCGAATCGCTCCCGCTGGCGGAAGGCGTATTCCCGGTAGTTCTGGAAGCCCGCGTTTCTTGCGATTCTGGCCCTGAGGGCAAGGAGGCCGTCGAAGATCTCTTCGATTCTCTCTCTGTCCTTGAGGCGGCGGGACGCGATGACCTCCCAGGCCGCCTTTCTCGTGGTCCGGTCCGGCTCTTCAAGGTATCTGGCCAGTTGCTGGAGGGTCTGTTCCCTGCCTCCAAACCAGCCGGTCATGGCTCCGGTGATCTTCTGGTACTGCTGGGAGAGCTTTGTCTCCTCCATCTCGAGGGGGACGTTCTCTTCCCTGAAGAGACGGACCTGGTTTTCGATCTTGCGGTCCAATACCCCGTATCTCTGGCGGTCCAGGGCAAGACGGAGAGGTTGGTTCACGAATCTCGTGTAGAGCCTCTGCCACCATGGCTTGGAGCGGGGCTCGATCTCTTCGACGAAATGGAGATACTCCTTCTCTGCCTGAGGATCATCGGTTTGGCATGTCATGGCGATATATCGCCTGGAACCCTCCTGATCGATACAGGAGGCAAGCTCGCTCATGTGGAGCAGCCATTCTTCCAGTCCGGGGGGAGTCTTTACCTCTCTCGAATCGAGGGCGGCAAAGAGGGGTTCAATGTGAGACCACTGCCCCATGTCTGCGTCCGGAGGGACAAATCTTCTGGGATAGGGATTCTCCTCCAGGATCTTCTTTTCCATGCTCACCTCCCGCACGAGGGGTTGAAGAGTATGTAAAGTATGGCATCAGCCGGGAGTGCTGTCAACGCCGGCTTCTGGCTTGCTTCCGATCGTCGGTCGCCTTGACATCCCCTGGCGCCTGTATTAGCCTCTTTCGAACCCCGGCCCCAGCCCGCCCGGGGAACCGCTCTCTGGAACTCGGGCAGGCTGAGGCATCGAGACGCGGACCTTCTTGAGAAAAGGCCCGCCAGAGGCGGGGGTGTCGGGGAGCGGTACCGGGGTCAAGAGGGATCTCCGGGGTGGAGCATGCTGTGAGTAGAAAAACCCTGGTCTCCTGGAGCAGCGGCAAGGACTGTGCCTGGGCTCTCCATGTGCTTTCCCAGGACCCCTGCATAGAGGTTGTTGGGCTCTTCTCCACGGTCAACCGTGTCTTCGACCGGGTAGCCATGCACGGGGTCCGGGTTGATCTGCTCAAGGGACAGGCCGAGTCTGTGGGAATGCCCCTGCGGATCATCTGGATTCCCCATCCCTGTGACAACGACCAATACGAAGCCGCGATGAACGGGTTTATCGATGAGGCAAGAGCCGAGGGCATTGAGTGCATGGCATTTGGTGATCTTTTCCTGGCCGATGTCCGCCGATACAGGGAGAGCAGGCTGTCGGGTACAGGTATCACCCCTTTGTTCCCCCTATGGGGGGCCGGTACGGGCGAGTTGGCTCGCAGGATGGTCTCACAGGGAGTCCGTGCCAGGGTGACGTGTGTAGATTCCAGGTTTCTGCCCGGTGATTTTGTGGGTAGAGAGTACGATTCGTCCTTTCTCGAGGAGATACCTCCAACCGTCGATCCCTGCGGCGAAAGGGGCGAGTTCCACACTTTCGTTTTTGATGGGCCCATGTTTCTCCGCCCTGTAGAGATCTCGGTGGGCGAAAGGGTCGAACGGGACGGTTTTGTCTTTGCCGATATAGTCTCAAAGAGCCCGTAAAGGGCCCTCCACGGTGGCACGGTGTGGGAGATGCCGGGTGACTCGGTGAACCGGCAGATCCGGCTCGGATGAAGGGTGACTCCGGTCCCTCGTCCGGTCCTATCCGGAGGGCTCTGTCGGGCAGGGAGCAGACGAAGATGGCGGAAAAAACCCGTGGTTACCCCACTCTGGCCTTTTTCCAGCACTTCCTTGCAGACCAGTTGTACCGCCTTCGAATGACCGAACACACCTTCATGGTGCTTGTTGCGGTGCTTATCGGAATCTTCGGGGGGTTCGGAGCGATCTTTTTTCGTCTTGCGATTCGGCTCTTTCAAGGGGTCTTTTTTGGGTCCTGGAGCTATGCCCTCGATTATGTCCTCCAACTGCCCTGGTATGTCAAACTCTTTGCCCCTGCGGCAGGGGGATTGATCATCGGTCCCATTGTCATCTATTTTGCCAGCGAGGCTAAAGGCCATGGGGTACCGGAGGTCATGGAATCGATCGTGCTCCGCGGGGGCGCCATCCGCCCCCGGGTGATGATCGCCAAGATCACCGCCTCCGCGGTCTGTATCGGATCGGGCGGCTCCGTGGGAAGAGAGGGGCCCATTGTTCAGATCGGTTCCGCCATCGGTTCCGCTTTCGGGCAGGCCTTGAAGGTGACCGGCTCCCGCCTGCGGACGCTCGTTGCGTGCGGCACGGCCGCTGGTATCGCCGCTACCTTCAACGCTCCCATTGCAGGGGCTCTGTTCGCCATGGAGATAATACTCAGCGATTTTGGTATATCTCAGTTCAGTCCCATCGTCGTATCTTCCGTGTCTGCCACCGTGGTCTCCCGTCACTTTCTCGGCGATTTTCCGGCCTTCGTGATTCCCCGGTATGAGCTCGTCAGCGTCTTCGAGATGATTCCCTATGCAGTACTTGGAATTCTGGCGGCTTTTGTTGCCCTGGCGTTTATCGACCTCCTGTACAGAACCGAGGATCTCTTCGAGAGCATTCCGGTACCCGGATTCTTGAAGCCTGCCATAGGGGGGATCTTGATCGGAGCAATCGGGATTCTCTTCCCCCACGTCTTCGGAGTCGGCTACGATACTATCAGCCTGGCCCTGGAAAACCGGTTGGCCTGGTACTTCCTCTTGTTTCTGGTGCTTCTCAAACTGGCGGCCACCTCGGTCACGATCGGCTCGGGAGGCTCCGGAGGGATTTTCGCTCCCTCGCTTTTTCTCGGGGCCAACCTCGGTGGTTTTGTAGGGACCATCGCACATGCCCTGGCCCCCGCACACACGGCTTCCTCTGGCGCCTATGCGCTGGTTGGAATGGGAGCCGTTGCAGCCGGAGCCATGCATGCTCCGATTACGTCGATCCTGATCATCTTTGAATTGACCGGTGAATACAGGATCATGCTCCCCCTGATGATTGCATGCATCATCAGCGTGCTGATCACCACCCGGTTGAAGAGGGATTCCATATATACGTTGAAACTCTCCCGCCGGGGGATCGACCTCTTCCAGGGCCGGGAGATCAACGTGCTTCACTCCCTCCGGGTGGCCCAGGTGATGAGGTCGGATTACGAGGAGGTGCACGCGGATACCCCTTTCAAAAAACTGATGGACTTAACCGTGACGAGCCCCCACTCAAACTTCTTCGTGGTGGACGACGAGAAGCGCCTGATGGGAGTGATATCGATCCACGACGTGAGGAAGACCATCTACGAATCGGACCTTCTCGAACCGATAGTCCTGGCCCACGATCTGGCTGCACCCGTGCGCCATTCCTTTACGCCCGAGGACACCCTAGACAACGTCATTATCGCCTTCAGCGAGATGAACATAGACGAACTGCCCGTGGTAGTCCGGGAAAGGGAGCAACGCCTCGTGGGCATAGTTTCCAAGGACGACGTGATCGATGCCTACAACAAGGAGGTGCTCAGGCGGGACATGGTCACCTCGGTTTCGAGCTACATAGGGGCACTTGGCAGATTCGGACGGGTCGAAATGGTTGCAGGGCAGGTTCTGTGCGAGATCGAGATCCCGGGGGGCTTTGTGAACAAGACCCTGAAGGAACTGGATTTGCGGAACCGCTTTGGTGTGGAGGTCATTCTGGTCAGGAGAAACTACGATCCCGACAGGAAGGAGTGGCAGAAGGTCGCCACCCCGACGGCGGATTATCGTTTCAGGTTGGGGGATACGATCCTCGTCATGGGCCCTCAGACCGGAGTGGACAGACTGAGGAGATCGAAGTGAAGGCCCGCTTTTCCTGCTCGTCAGGGCCGCCCCGTGGCCGTAAGGAAGCAGCCTCCCCCTCCCCCTCCTCCGTCCGTGAGATTCACGGCGTAGACCGTGGTGGTGGCAGAAGAGGAGTTTCCGGAGCCGTTGAAGGCTGTGAGGCGGTAATAGTAGACCCTGCCCGCCAGGACATCGTTGTCTGTGTAAGAGGTCTGGTCAGACCCGAGAGTGGCCACCCGGGAGAAGGCACCTTCCTCGCCCGCCTTTCGTTCTATGCGGTAGCCCTCTTCGTCGGCGACATCGTTCCAGGTGAGCCTTATGGAGGTCAGCGAGGTGAGGGTCGCACTCAGGCCTGTGGGCTTGCTGGGAAGGGTGAGGGAGTTGAAGGCGTTGATCCTCCCCCCTGTTGAAACCTTTCCCGACAGGCTTGCCTTTGATTCAGCCCCATTTAGGATTCTATCCTTCACCTCCGTGTTGGAAATGCCGGCGAATCTCGAGAGGATCAGCCCGGCAAGACCGGCCACGTGAGGAGTGGCCATTGAGGTGCCCTGCATGAACTGGTAGTCTGCATCCGCGGAGGCGGCCGTGACGGTGACGTCGTCTATGTACCACCCGTCATAGACGTTTTCACCGTCGGTTTCGAAGTAGAATTTCACATAGACCGTGTCCCTGCCGTCGTAGCTGCCCAGATCGACGGTCGCACTTGTCCATTGGCCGAATTCCGTGCCTGAGACGCTCTCATAAAGATCCTCGTCGATCAGGATGGTTTGGTTCCTCCACGTCGATCCGTCCGTCGAGGTCTGAACATAGAGGAGATCCTTGTAGGATTCCGAGGCTCCCCTTAACTGGAACTGGAGTTTCGTGCCTGCCCGGGAGGTGAGATTAAGGACCGGCGCCTGGGCCCAGGAAGCGGTGCCGTTTTCATAATCCTCACCCGAGCTGTCCGCCAGTGAATAGGTCCCGCTCGATGAAACCTGGTCCGTGAGACCCCAGGTATTCTCGGTCCCTCCCGTTGTCCAATCGTCCATGTTCCCGTCTTCAAAATCGTCGCTCCAGACCGTCTGCCGGCCGGGTTTGGTGCTGTACACGTTCTTGCCCGGGGCTCCCACGTCCACGGAGGTCACGCCGTAGTTCGAGAAAGACGCGCGCTTGTCGTCCTGATCAGTGGCGGCCACGGAGACGATGTTTGCCAGGTCATAGCTCGCAGGGTAGAAGGGGCTTGCATCGTTGTCGGTCGCGGTGTTTCCAGCCGCTGCGACAAAGAGGATTCCGGCAGCCCCTGCATCTTCAATGGCATCATACTCGGGTTGGCTGAAACCGGAACTCCCGTAACTCGCGTTGATGACCTTGGCCCCGTTTGCGATCGCGTACTCTATGGCCGAGATCTCATCCGCCACGGTGCCGTAGCCGAAGGTGTTGAGAAACCTCAACGGCATGATCCTGGCCGTCCAGCAGACCCCGACGGTCCCGGTGCCGTTGTCTCCCATGGCGGCTATGGTGCCGGCGACATGGGTTCCGTGGCCATAGGGATCGGTCGGGTCGTTGTCGTTGTCCACGAAATCCCAGCCGCAAACGTCGTCGACATACCCGTTCCCGTCGTCGTCGATGCCGTTGCCGGCTATCTCGCCTGAATTGGACCAGATGTTGTCTGCGAGATCCGGA